>JBCDHV010000079.1:0-11186 GCA_038749615.1 Bacteroidota bacterium | reverse complement strand
TTCTCGGCATCAACAAGTCGGGGTACGAAATCGTGCGTGAGACCTGGAGCAGTGTCATTGATGGCGACTTCGAGAAAGCGTGGCGCCTCACGTTGCACGACGGCTTCCAGGCCGGCACGCAATACCCCGTCGTCACGGCACCGACCCGTTCTATCGCCGAGGCACTGGCAACCCTGCCGGTGATCGGAGAGGGAATCGAGGTGGTCGTCCGGCCGGATGGCAAGGTGTACGATGGGACCTACTCGAACAACGCCTGGTGCCAGGAAACGCCCGACTCAGTCACCAAAATCACCTGGGACAACGTGGCTCTCATGAGCCCGGCCACAGCGAGCGAGCTGGGTGTCGGGTACGAAATCACGAAGGGTAAGCACTACGTTGACCGTGTGAATATCGACATCGGCAACGGCCCGGTCGACATCCCCGTCTGGGTGGCGCCTGGCCACGCCGATGGAGTCATCACGGTGACGATGGGCTATGGCCGGCAGTTGTACAGCCCGCGCCCCCATCGTGAGACCCCGTTCTGGGACAAGGACGACGAGCTCGATGTGTATGGGAGTGGCCCTCTGGCCAACGGGGTGGGCGTGAGTGTGACGCCGCTTCGGCCGGCCAACGGCCTCGTCCCCGTAAACGCATCGGTGACGCCGGCCGGCGGCGACCGGTACATGATTGCCACGACGCAAGACCACTCGTCGATGGTTGGCCGGCCCATCTACCGGATGGCGACGATCGACGAGTTCCGTGAGAACCCGACGTTTGCGCCAGACATGGTGCCGCCGTTGACCCATCACGGAGAGCCCCTGGAACCGTGGGAGGAGTATCCTGCGCTCTGGGAGGAAGACTCGCCGAAGTACCAGGACTGGTACAAAGACGCGCGGTACGCGGAGAACCAGTGGGCGATGACCATTGACCTGAATGCGTGTAGCGGGTGCAGCGCGTGCATCGTCGCGTGCTACAGCGAGAACAACGTTCAGGTAGTCGGCAAAGACCAGGTGAGCCGAGGCCGTGAAATGAGCTGGATGCGCATGGACCGCTACTACACCGGGGAGGACATGAACAACCCCGGCATGGTGGTGATGCCTATGTCGTGCGTACATTGCGAAAATGCGCCGTGCGAGTCTGTTTGCCCCGTCGCTGCTACGGTGCACTCGCCCGACGGCATCAACGTGATGGTGTACAACCGCTGCATCGGTACGCGGTACTGCGCCAACAACTGCCCGTACAAAGTGCGCCGGTTCAACTTCTACAACTGGACCAAGAACCTGCCGCTCCAGGTCCAGATGACACAGAACCCGAACGTCACGGTTCGCTTCCGTGGGGTCATGGAGAAGTGCAACTACTGCGTGCACCGGATCCGGCAGGCAAATCAGCAGGCCAACATTGAGAACCGGAGGCTAACCGACGCAGACGTGACGCCGGCTTGCCAGCAAGCGTGTGCGTCGGACGCCATCGTCTTTGGCGATCTCAATAATCCAGATAGCATGATCAACCGGACGAAGGCGAGCCCTCGCAATTACGCGCTGCTCTCTGAGTTGGCCGTCAAGCCTCGCTCGACGTACCTCGCCCGGTTGCGGAACCCCAATCCGCGTCTGGAAGCTGTCGACGAACCTGCCGCCTGATTCCCTCTTCCCCCAAGCCGATGTAATCCACCGGGTAGCGCCCGGCCGATGTCTGCGCTGCCCCTTCCAACCCCCTCATGAGCACCGACACACAGAACACGGATTTGGGTCTGTCTGGAGACGGGCACGTGTCTGAGCATCCTCCGCTCGTCGAAGGCAACTACTCCTTCCACGACATTACGGAGCTGGTGGCGCACCACGCGGAGAAAAAGACTCCGAAGCTCTGGTACCCCGCGTTTGGCTTGGCGGTCACCGTCACGGGCTTGATGCTCTCGATGCTCGCCTATCTCGTATGGAACGGGACGGGCGTTTGGGGGCTGAACAACCCCGTCGGTTGGGGCTGGGCCATCGTCAACTTCGTGTTCTGGGTGGGGATTGGGCACGCCGGCACGCTGATCTCGGCCATCCTCTTCCTGTTCCGTCAGAAGTGGCGGACCTCGATCAACCGGACTGCCGAGGCCATGACGATCTTCGCCGTGGTCTGTGCGCTCGTCTTCCCGACCTTCCACGTGGGCCGGGTCTGGGCCGTCTACTGGATGCTCCCGCTGCCGAACCAGATGCTGATGTGGCCACAGTTCAAGAGCCCGCTGCTCTGGGACGTGTTTGCCGTGTCGATTTACGGGACGGTCTCGATTCTTTTCTGGTACGTCGGTCTGATTCCGGACTGGGCCACGCTTCGTGACCGGGCCACCAACGTCTGGCGCCGCCGGATCTACGGCGTGCTGGCGATGGGCTGGACGGGCGCGAACCGTCACTGGCGGCACTACGAGCGGGCCTACATGATCCTCGCCGGCTTGGCGACGCCGCTCGTGCTCTCGGTGCACTCGGTCGTGTCTTTCGACTTTGCGGTCTCGATCGTACCCGGTTGGCATACCACCATCTTTCCTCCCTACTTCGTGGCCGGGGCCATCTTCTCCGGGTTTGCGATGGTGGTGACGCTGCTCGTGGTGGCCCGAAAGATTTACAACCTGGAGGATCTGATCACGATCAACCACTTGGAGAAGATGAACATCATCATTCTCCTCACCGGTTCGCTCGTCGGGTTTGCATACATCACGGAGTTCTTCATCGCCTGGTACTCCGGAGTGATTTACGAACAGTACGCCTTCGTCAACCGGGCGACGGGCCCGTACGCATGGGCCTACTGGATCATGATGACGTGTAACCTGGTGGCACCGCAGCTCTTCTGGTTCAAGAAGATCCGGCGCAACATCCTGGTGATGTTCCTCATCTCGATCAACGTGAACATCGGGATGTGGTTTGAGCGCTTCGTGATCACGGTCACCTCACTGCACCGCGATTACCTGCCGTCGAGCTGGGACTACTACTCGCCGACGTTTGTCGATGTGCTCACGTTCGTTGGGACGTTCGGGTTGTTCTTTACGCTCTTCCTGCTCTTCCTGCGCTTCTTCCCGATGGTCGCAATTGCCGAGGTCAAAGGCGTAATGCCCGAAGCCGACCCGCATTTCTACGACCACAGCCACGGGGACGGACACACGCATGAGGCTGAGCCTACAGCCGTGCCGTCTCCAGCTGTCAACAAAGAAGACGAGCACCGAGGCTAGGTGGATCATGAGCACCAGGCGGTGAAGGCCGCGTCTAAGCGCCCCGACCCGGGCCTGGGAGCACCATCCGAAATCCAACTCCAATGATTCAGTTACCGAAACTCTTCCAGTCTGAGCCTCCGAACCCCGTCTTTGGGGTGATGGGGGAGTTCCCCCACCCGGGGGCCCTGCTGGATGCTGCCCGTGGCGTACGCGAGGCCGGCTACACGGAATACGACACCTACAGCCCATTCCCCATCCACGGCATGGATGACGCGATGGGTCTCGGCCAGTCGATTCTCGGCTACATCGTGTTCATTGGCGGCATCATGGGGGTTTCGGCTGCCATGCTGATGCAGTGGTGGATGGGTGCGGTCGATTATCCGCTCAACATCAGCGGCAAGCCGGCCTTCGCCTGGGAGCCGTCGGTCCCGGTGGCGTTCGAATTGATGATTCTTCTCTCTGCGCTGGCCGCGGTAGGGGGGATGCTCGCCCTGAACCGGCTTCCGCGCCCTTACAACCCGCTGTTTTACTCTCAGAACTTCACCCGCTCCACAGACGACGGGTTCTTCCTGTGCATCGAATCGGTAGATGGCCTGTTCACGGTCCGCAACGCCGAAGAGCTTCTCGAGCGCCTCGGTGCCCAGAACATCGAAGTCATCTACGATCACGGAAAGCTCGACGAAGACCTACTCGAAGGCGATGGCGTGAGTGTGCCAGCCGACCCCCAGGTAGTGAGCTCGCAGTAACGCTCCGGAGCGCCGCTCTAGATCTCAATTTCTGATCCTGCATGAAGCATTTTTCCCCAACCCTCCTCGTCCTGGCGCTCCTGACGCTCGCCGGTTGCCGAGGGATGACGTCGACGAAACCGCCGATCCATCCCAACCTCAACATGGACTTTTCCGAGCGGTTCGAAGAGCAAGAGGCCAACCCGTTGTTCGCGGACAACAGCGCGCAGCGCCCGCTGGTTGCCGGCACGGTGGCTCGTGGCTTTCTGCGTGCCAATGTGGCTCTAGAGTTCGGCCGCACGGAGAGTGGAACCTACGTCGACGAAATCCCCGTGGACGTGACGCGCGCGTTCATGGAGCGAGGCCAGGAGCGCTACAACATCTACTGCACGCCGTGTCACGGTGAGGCCGGCGATGGTCTCGGCGTAATCATGACCGGCAACTACGGCTACGTGCCGGCCCCGACGTACCACAGCGAGTACCTCCGCGGCGTCGAGGATGGCTACCTCTACGAAGTGATCGCCAACGGGGTACGTAGCATGCCTGCCTATGGCTTCCACATCCCTGTCGAGGACCGGTGGGCCATTGTAGCCTACGTGCGTGCACTTCAACGCAGCCAGTACGCTGACGCGACCGACGTGCCGGCAGACATCCTGCAGAACATCAGCACCCCCAACACGGGGATCACCCAGTAGCATGAACGTCTTTACCCGCTTTTTCCTGGACCCCCTCGCCCCCGATGCGCACCTCGCGGGCCCTGAGATTCGGCACGAGCCGGCGAAGTGGCACCGGTATGCCATGATGGCAGGCGGTGTCTTTCTGGTGCTGGCGTTCGTCGTTGGGGCACTTACCTCGGGAAGTGGCACTTACGGCGCCGAAGGCGGTCACAGCGCTGTTTACCCGGACGTGCTCGGCAACGAGTACAACGCTGCGCCGGCCAGTACCGTCTACCCGGCCGAGAACGCGGCGGCCGCTCCGGTTGCTGCCGCAGCGGACGGAGAGTCCGGACTGTTCTCGAAGCGGTTCTGGTTCGCCTACCTGGTGGCGTATCTGTTCATCCTGACGATTTCGCTCGGGGCGCTCTTCTTCACGATGGTGAATCACATCACGAAGGCGACTTGGAGTGTTGTGGTACGCCGGGTGTCGGAGACGCTCGCCATGAACATTCCGCTTCTGGCGCTCTTCGCGATTCCCATTCTGGCGTTTGGGATGCACGACCTGTATCACTGGACGCACGCCGAGTTGTACGAAGTGGGTGGGCCAGACTACGACAAGCTGGTTGCCGGCAAGCGGGGCTATCTCAACACCCCGTTCTTCATCGGCCGCATCGTGCTCTACTTGGTCGCCTGGAGCCTCATCTCGCGCAAGCTCTACACCTTGTCCGTCCGGCAGGACCAAGAGGGCGGCCTGCGCGACAAGATGCGCTTCACGAGCGGCTGGGGGCTCCCTGTCTTCGCCGTCACGACCGCCTTTGCCGGGTTTGACTTCATCATGACGCTCGACCCCCACTGGTTCTCGACCATGTTCGGCGTCTACTTCTTTGCGGGGGCCTTCTTCATCGCGCTGGGCTCCGTTGCCTTCTGCACGCTCTTTTTCATGCAGACGGGGAAACTCAAAGGCGTCGTCACGATCGAACACCAGCACGACTTGGCGAAGTTCATGTTCGCCTTCTCGGTCTTCTGGACCTACATCTCCTTCAGCCAGTACGTCCTGTACTGGTACGGCAACTTGCCCGAGGAGACGCTCTGGTTCCGGTACCGCATCGAGGAGTGGACAGGAACGACCCAGGCCCTCGTGGCCATGCACTTCTTCATCCCGTTCTTTGGGATGATGCCTCGTTTCGTGAAGCGGACCACCAGGCTCGTGTTCGCCTTTACGATTCTCTTCTTTGCAGCGCACTACACGGATCTGTACTGGCAGGTCATGCCCGTCTACAGCTCGTACGGGTATCACGGAGACATCGTCGATATCCTAGCCTTCCTGGGCTTTGTGGGCCTGTTTGCAGGATTGACCTTCTGGCGCTTCAGCCGGCACGCCCTCGTTCCCTACGGCGATCCGTTCTACGCGACCTCTAAGCATTTTCACAACATCTGACCCTTGTTGCGGGCCCTGCCTGCGGTCGGTGATTTATCCCTCAACTTAATTCATCCAACGTTTAGCGATAACGCGAGACCTCACCGGTACTTATGCGTTGAACATATAAACGAAAAGAGATGAGCGAAGCTACAGATCCAAAAGAACTACCCGGGCAAGACGCGACCGAAGAGGCCCTCGTCGGAGTGCCGAACGGAGACGGCCACGTCGAGCCAGAAGGGATTGCCGCGAAAGGCGTCATGGCGATGGCTGTGGGCACGCTGTCCCTCATCGGAGTTCTCATCGCAGGGGTCGTAATTCTGATTTCGACTACGCAAGATGAGCAGCTCCGTGAAGTCGGCGACCTCGCCGCTGCGCCAGAGCTCGAACAAGCTCGGGCGATGGGCACGCGCCTGCTCACAGGCTACGACACGGCCGAGGAAGAAGGCCGCTACCGCATCCCCATCGAACGTGCGATGGAACTCGAGATTCTGGAGCGGTTCGGGGAAGAGCCCGCAGAAGCTGCGGCAGATTCGTCTGATGCCTCCGAGCCGGCCACAGAGCTGCCGAGCGATCCAACGTCCGAGGCAGCCAGCGCAAACGAACCCGCCCCAGCAGAAACCGAGACCCAATGACCAACCAGGGTGGCCCCTGAGACTCTGAAGCAGCCGTAACGCAAGAGACTCAGAAGCCACCCAGGACCCCTGACCCAATGAACGGACCCGTGAAGAGGATAGGAGGTGCCCCGTGGCGCCTCGCGCTGTTGAGCGCCGCGCTGCTGGGCACACTGGTTGTCCAGCCGGCTGCGCAGCCCCGCGTGGGTCCGATGGCCGGTGAGGAGATCGTGCGTGAACCGGTTGTGCCGGAGGCCCTCAAGGCGGTCGATGTCGACGAGCAACTGGGCGAGAAAATCCCGCTCGACCTAGCGTTCACCACATCGGATGGCCAAGAAGTGACCCTGGCGGAGTTGATGTCGACCGGAAAGCCGGCTGTACTCAACCTTGTCTACCACGAGTGCCCAATGCTGTGCAGCTTGGTCCTCGACGGGACCACAGCGGCCCTAAAAGAGATCGACCTCGACGTGGGAGCTGACTTTGACGTACTGACGGTGAGCTTCTCGACAGGCGATACGCCCGAGATGGCTGCTGAGCAAAAAGCCAAGTACGTTGAGCGATACGGCCGAGCAGGGGCATCCGACGGATGGCACTTCTTGGTAGGAGAGCAGGAGTCTATCGAAGCCCTGACCGCGGCAGCCGGCTTTGGCTTCCGCTGGGACCGGCGCGCCGAGCAGTATGCTCACCCCGCAGTCTTGGTCATGATCAGCCCAGACGGGACGATTACCCGTTACCTCTACGGTATCGAGTTTCCGCCGTTCAACGTGCGCACTGCGATCCTAGAGGCCGGCCAGGGTACCGTGGGCTCCACCGTCGACAAGCTCATTCTCTACTGCTTCCAATATGACCCAGAGGCGGGATCGTACACCCCTCAGGTCATGAACATGATGAAACTTGGCGGTTTGCTGTTCCTCCTGATTGGCGGAGGAGCATGGCTCCTGATGTGGCGCCGAGAAGCGGCCCGCCAGACGGCTTTGATCCGACAAGCAACAGCCTAATCTAAGATTACCTTCCACAATCCCAATTTTATGAACAACCGCAAACTAGGACTTGGCGTTATCGCATTGTCTGTGTTGGCCATCATCGGGATGGGCGTCCTCTGGGCGGTCTACGGATGGATGCCGGCGCAGAAAGCGAACCTGGCACCCGTCATCGACGGACCCTTCTACTTCGTCAAGTGGGCCAGTGCCGCTCTGACCTTGGGCGTCGTTCTGGCGATGCTTTACCTGATGGTGAAGTACACGCGCAAGAGCGAGACCCAGCGGTCTGAGGTCGTCATTCCGAACACGATCATGGAGACGGCCTGGATTGTCTTGCCGACGATCCTGGTGCTCGTGGTCTTCACGTGGGGCTTCAAGGCCTACGTGACCTCGAACGTTGCCCCTCCTGGCGCCTACGAGATCTACGTAAAAGGCAAAAAGTGGCTCTGGGAGTTCACGTACCCGAACGGGGTCGTGACCAACGAGCTCACCGTGCCGGCCAACCGGCCCGTCAAGCTCATCATGACGAGCGATGACGTGCTGCATAGCTTCTACATTCCCGAATTCCGCGTCAAGCACGACGTGATCCCCAACCGCTACACGAGTGTGTGGTTCGAGTCTGGCCAGCCGACGGCTACGGCCGCACAACTCGAAACGCCCGGCTACGACTTTGTGCAGGTGTTCTGTACGGAGTACTGTGGCACGGCGCACTCCGCCATGGGGACTCGCCTGAACGTGCTCATGCAGCGCGACTTTGACACGTGGCTCGCCAGCGTCGAGACGCCGTCCGAGGCTTCCGTGGACTACGGTGAAAAGCTTTACTCTCAGAAAGCCTGTATCACCTGCCACAGCGTTGACGGCAGTGGTAAAGTCGGGCCGACCTTCAAAGGGATCTACGGCCGGCAGCAGCAAATGACTGACGGGTCCGTCGTTGAGAGCGACGAGGACTACCTCTACCAGTCGATCGTCAACCCCGGTGGCCAGGTCGTGGCCGGCTACCAGAACCAAATGCCTGTGATTGCGCTGGACGAGGTCCAGATCCAGTCGCTGATCATGTGGATGAAGACCGTTGAGTAGGTAGGTTGTACCCGGAAGCTCGTACCTTCCGGGTCACCTGACCAGTTGCTCCCCAAGCCAGCCCAACGAAACCAGAGCGTACTACCCAACCAAGAATCATGAGCACCGCCACTGCAGCGCCGGCCATCCTGCCCAAAGGGCATGAGCCAACGCACAACTACCTGAAAGAGCCGAAGGGGATCAAGTCGTGGTTGACGACGGTCGATCACAAGCGGATCGGCATCATGTACCTCTTCACGGTCACTGGTTTCTTCCTGATCGGGGGGATTCTGGCACTGTTGGTCCGGCTGGAGCTGATTGCTCCGGGCGAGACCATCATGGACCAGGACACCTACAACCAGATCTTCACGCTCCACGGCGTGGTGATGGTGTTCCTGTTCATCATCCCGTCGATTCCGGCCTCACTGGGTAACTTCTTGCTACCCATCATGGTGGGAGCCAAGGACGTAGCGTTCCCAAGACTCAACCTGGCCAGTTTCTACATCTATTTGGCGGGTGCGCTCCTCGCCGTTGCTGGGATCGTCTTTGGTGGCGTTGACACGGGATGGACGTTCTACACGCCCTACTCCCTCGAAACGTCCGCCGGCGTGCTCTGGATGACAATGGCGGTGTTTGTAGCCGGCTTTTCATCCATTCTGACCGGGATCAACTTCATCGTCACGATCCACAAGATGCGGGCTCCAGGATTGACCTGGAATCGGTTGCCGCTCATGATCTGGGGGCTGTACGCGACCTCCATCGTTCAGGTGCTGGCTACGCCGGTCATCGGGATCACGATGCTGCTGCTCTTCTTCGAGCGCGTCATGGGCATCGGGATCTTCGACCCTGCACTCGGTGGAGACCCCGTGCTCTTCCAGCACTTCTTCTGGTTCTACTCGCACCCGGCCGTGTACATCATGATTCTGCCGGCGTTCGGAGTGATCTCTGAGCTAGTGACCACGTTCTCGCGGCAGAACATCTACGGCTACAAGCCGATTGCGCTGTCGTCGGTTGCGATTGCCTTCCTCGGCTTCCTCGTCTGGGGGCACCACATGTTCGTGTCCGGCCAGTCTGAGGTGTCGTCGATCGTCTTCTCGTTGATTACCTACCTGATTGGTATTCCGTCCGGGATTAAGGTCTTCAACTGGGTGGCCACGATGTACAAGGGCAGCGTGTGGCTGCGGACGCCGATGCTGTACGCACTGGCCTTCCTGTTCCTCTTCACGATTGGTGGCGTCACGGGCATCATGCTCGGTGTGCTGGCCGTTGACATTCACTTGCACGACACGTACTACGTCGTCGCCCACTTCCACTACGTGATGATGGGCGGGACAGTGATTGCGTTCATTGGTGGCGTCCACTACTGGTGGCCGAAGATGTTTGGCAAGATGTACAACCAACTGTGGTCCACTATCGGTGCCGCGCTGGTGTTCGTCGGTTTCAACATCACCTTCTTCCCGCAGTTTATCCTGGGAAGCCAAGGGATGCCGCGCCGCTACCATGACTACTCGCAGTTGGCCAACGGCGAGCCGGTCCGGCAAGACATCATTGATCTGTTCACGCAACTCCACTTTATGTCGACCGTTGGTAGCTGGGTGCTTGCCTTGGGGCTGTTCGTAGCGTTCTTCACGCTGCTAGCCTCCCTACGCAAAGGCGCTCCGCTTGCTGAAGGCAACCCGTGGGGTGCAGCCACGCTGGACTGGACGGCCACGACTTCGCCGCCGGACCCCCACAACTTCCATCACACCCCGATCGTTACCCGTGGGCCGTATGACTACCATCTCCTCGATGAACTCTACGGTGACGGTGGCGATAGCGGAGACGGCTCGAAGCTCGGCGACGGTTCAGCTGCGCCGGTTGTGGTGACTCCAAGCAAAGATTCCGAGGTGTAGTACACCTTCCCCCCTGACGTCTAACTCGATTCATGGCTAGCACGGCAACGGCCCACGCCGACCATCAAGCCCACGTACAACACCACTTCGTCTCGTCCGAACAACAGTTCGACTCGGCGAAGATGGGGATGTGGCTCTTCCTCATCACGGAGATTCTGCTCTTCAGCGGGATGTTCGTGGCCTATGCGGTGTACCGAGTCTGGTACCCTGAAATGTTCGACTCGGCAGCGCAAGAGCTACTTGATCCGTTCAAAGGCGCGCTCAACACGATCGTCCTGCTTGGGTCGTCCCTGACCGTGGCAATGGCTATCCGCTTCATCCAAGACGATGAAGCAAAGAAGGCCGGCTGGGCGCTCGTGGTGACCGTACTGCTTGCCGGGGTCTTCATGGTGATCAAGTACTTCGAGTACACCCACAAAATCCATGAGGGGATTCTCCCAGGTGTCCATTACTCGTACGAAGGGCTCACGACGCCATACGTTGGCATCTTCATGAGCATCTACTTCGTGATGACGGGCATCCACGGGCTCCACGTGGTGATCGGCATGGTGATCCTCAGCGTCATCGCGTTCAGGACCTTCCGAGGGGATTTTTCGAGTGAGTACTACACCTACATCGAGCTCTCGGCGTTGTACTGGCACCTTGTCGACATCGTCTGGATCTTCGTCTTCCCACTCATCTAC
>JBCDHV010000078.1:0-11188 GCA_038749615.1 Bacteroidota bacterium | reverse complement strand
GTTCGTTGCGTTGAAGGCGTTGATGCCGGCGCGACAAAAACCGACCCACCGATATACCGACGAGGGCTCCGACGACGATGTCTGTGGTCCAGTGTTTGTCGATGGCCACTCGGTTGAGCGCAGTGGCTGTGGGTAGCGCGTACAGGGCGTAGGTGAACGGGCTCGGGTAGTAGACCACCCAGGGCGTGATGAGACTGAAACTGGCGATCGTGTGGCCCGATGGGAAGGAGCTATTGCCCTGCCCTACAAACGGATTCTGCCCCGTCGTCTCGAAGAAGGCGTAGGGATCATCCGTGGCTTCAGGGCGCAGCCGGCCGAAGAGCCCTTTGAGGCCGTACCCGATCATGCCGGCGTACACGACCGTCTGTAGCGAGGTCCAGGCGGCATCCTGTAGCTTGGTGTCTGGCACTGCAAGCGAACCGACAGCCAACAGCACGACGGGCACCGCCCCGCGCGGCCCACCAAGATCGTTCGCCGCCACAAGCACGGCCCGGAATCCGCCCGAGTACACATCTTGTACGGCATCCTGAAGGTCGGAATCGACGGCCGCGCCGGCCGCCGTGTAGACACCAGCTCCCAGTGCATACAGCCCAACCCGTGGCGTAAACGTCGCCTTTGCCAACGCGCCGGCATCGGTGACCATCCAGCGGGCGAACCGTATCGGGCTGGTATCCGGCTGGAAATCTGTATTGGGCTGGAGGTCTGTAGTCGACTGCGCAGTACCCACGCTGGCCAAGGCCAAACACAGAACTCCAATGAACCAAGCCGGTACGCGCATGCTGGTGGGTGGGTTGATGGTTGGACGGCTGGGCAGGCAATCCACCTGTCCGCCAGCTTCAAACGCACCAAGTCCCGAAGGTGCCCTACCCCACCGCAAGCTTCACGAGCCCCAATTCATCCATCATAAATCCCAATGACCGTTCTCGTCACAGGAGCCAACCGGGGCCTCGGCCTCGAATTCGTCCGGCAATACGCCGCAGCCGGCGCCACCGTCCATGCCTGCTGCCGCACCCCCTCGGGAGCAGACGAGTTGTACGCCATTCCAGGCTCGGTGCACGTGCATGAGCTCGATGTCCTCAAACACGCGGAGATCGACCGCCTTGCTCGCGAGCTCGAAGGCACGCCCATCGACATCCTGATCAACAACGCCGGCATTTACGGCCCCCGACCGAGCCAGGGCGACTACCGCCAAACCTTCGGGCACGTCGACTACGACGTTATGCGCCGGGTCTTCGAGGTGAACAGCCTCTCGCCACTCAAAATGGCCGAGGCGTTCGCCGAGCACGTCGCCGCGAGCGATCAGAAAAAGCTCGTCACGATCTCCAGCACCATGGGCTCGATCTCGAACACGGGCGGCGGCTTCCTCGCCTACCGCACCAGCAAGGCGGCCGTCAACATGATCATGGCCAATCTCGCCCTTCGATTGCGGGAACGCGGCGTCATCGTCACCAACTTCTGCCCGGGCTGGGTCAAAACCGACATGGGCACGGACGCCGCCACCCTCACCCCCGAGACCAGCATCACCGGTCTCCGCACCCAGATCGCCGGCCTCACGATGGACGACTCCGGCTCGTTCATGCGCTGGGACGGGAAGCAGATCGCGTGGTAAGCTCGCCGTTGGGGGTTGGATCCCACCTGTCGGCAAGCCATGCGAAAGGCTAAACGGTGGGTGCCCCACTACTCGCTTCCACCTCAGAGAGCCTGACTCCACTCATGCAGTACGGATCCGGTTGAACCACCTAACCGGCAGAAGGTTATACTAGGGTCCCATCCTACCCACCGCACGCATGGACCCTCTCAGCCTCCTCCTTCTAGCAGGCAGCACCGCCACCTCAGTCGTCAAGTCAGTTTTTGAGGATGACGCCAAGGAGCTGTTGAAGCGAGCCCGCTCCAAGGTCTTCACGCATGTGAAAGACCGCGCCACACTGGGCGATTCCCCAGAGGATAACGGCGAGTTTCGAAAGACCGTACGAAGCGTGTATCTCCGTTCCCTGCGAGAAACAACTCTGTCGTTTCTCAAGGGCCGCGGCGTGCAGGTAAACAGGGGGACGCTCAAGGTGTCCGAAGACGCTCGTGCAGCAATGCACATGAGAAGCCAAACCGAAATACGATGGGTGGGCAGGCTACTCGATTTGCTGACGGACGAGATCAAACAGGATGACGCGTCGAGGCCGCTGCTTTTCGCTTCCAAGACAGAGATCTCCATTCAGCATCTCTTGGGGACAACGTCGCCGGAGCGTCCCGAATCAGAGCTTGATGACTCCCCAACTACCCAGAACGGCGTCGCTCGATCCAACCCGAAACACACCTCCTCTGTTCAAGACGGGGCTCTGATCACCCAGACACTCTCCGCAGAGATTCTCAGCCAAATTGAGGCTGAGTTGGGCTCTGTCCCGAAGCCCGGCTTCTCTATTCAAACCAATTTCAGAACACACTTCGCGGTAGAGTGGCCAACGCGCCTGTCGGCTCTTTTTGCTGCCGAGCTCACAAAAACGAATTCTCCTGTCAGGGCTATTCTCACGAGTACGGTCTTGGCGGACGTTCAGTCCGCCGTTTTGGCCGTCTACGATGCGGTGTGGGATCAGCGCGGAGCCATCCAAGGAGCGCTGGAGGCATCGTCGGAACGGTATCAGCAAATCGACGCCAAGCTGAGTCAGATCCTCGACCGGCTGGAACAGATCACGGATCACAGGACCCTCTTCGACAGCTACGACGAGCACAGCCGGCAACTCAGAACACAACTCAAGCAGCATTTTGTAGGGCGCGAGGAGGCGTTTGAGAGCGTGGAGCAATTCCTAGCCAACCCGGCGGGTGGTTACTGGCTCTGCACAGGGGATGCCGGCTACGGAAAATCAGCCTTCGTGGCCAAGCTGATCGACCGCCTGAAAGAACCGGCAGGCAGCGATTCGCCTGCTCCGGGTGTTCTGTATTTTTTCCTCCGTAAGACCTCGACGGAGCACACACCGGATGTTTTTCTCTTCCATGTCATCGCCCAACTGCAAGAATACATCGGGCTGCGAAACATCAGAGTCCCGGTAGATCCAACGACCCGGCGAGCGCTCTACCGATCCCTGTGGCGCTTGGCGGCGACTGCAACTACCGAAGAGACTCCCCTCTATCTCATCATCGACGGGCTGGACGAGTTCGAAAGCAGCCGGGGGAGCGAGTTGGTCCAGTTGCTTCCAGATGAGCCCTTTCCCAACACCTATGTCTTGCTCACCACGCGCGAGAATCCAGACCTCAATCGTCTAGTCCCAGATCCAACTCATCCGGTACGGTCTGTAGTCCCCTATCTGCTTCCCACACTTAGTGAACCGGACGTTTGTGGCCTGCTAAAGAGTTTCCCGACCGACTTGCCTGCTCAAGAAATCGAGGCAGCAGGCCCACTCTTACACGAACGTTTGGGAGGGCATCCCCTGATCACTCGGTTTGTATGTGAAGACGTAGCTGGAGGCCGCTATCCTGCTGATCGTGTCCATCCCGGCATGTCTAGGAACGTGCAGGCGTACTTCGAAAGCCAGCTCCATAACATCGAGCAGGAAGCTCAGGATGTACGCGACGTTGCGTTGATGCTCGCGCTGGCCAAAGGCCCGATGACTACGTCTGAATTAGAGGATCTCGTTCATGTCAACCAACTTGGGCTAGATGCGAGACAGGCCGTGCACGCTTTGGATCGCTACCTCATTGGTACGGAAGCGAAAGCGCTATGCCACTTGGAGCTGGCAGCTCTCGTCCTCAATACCTCGGCGAGTAAGCTCACGGCATTTCGAAGCTATTTCTCCTCATGGATCAAGCACTACGCGGTTCAAGACTGGCCTTCCGAGACCCCGAGCTATGTTTTGAACCAAGCGATCACTCATACCTTCGAAGTAGGGAAGGTTGATCCAGAAGCGCTCCATCCATTCCTGACGCGAGCCTGGGCGCTCCGTCGATGGTCTGGAGCAAATCGCTCGTTCGAATCGCTACTCGCTGATCTAGATCTGCTTATCGCTAGCGCTTTAGAAGCTGAGCCTATCGAGCCGGCACGGGCACTCAAGGCGGTTCTGATCGAAAAGTTTGCCCGCCGATCCAGTGATGCCATCAGTGACACCATTTTGAAAGCGCTGGCCCTCACTGGTCAGCCCCAACGCGCAATCAGTATCGCCCGCCAACGCTCCAGCCTCGTCAGCCAGCTACGTGGCCAAGTGACGGTACTTGAACATGCGTACGACCCCAAACTTTTTTCGGACTTGGTGACTGGGCTAGGTCAAGTCGAACAAGCCAGCGATGCAAGCGACTTAGCAGTTCGGCTGGTACACACTGCCCCCCCCGAACATGTCCCTGTCATCCAGCAGGCCTTGATTCCCCGTATCAAGAATGGGAGCCTTAAGCACATCCTTGGCCGCTTGTGTGGCCTTGACGTGCACCTCGCCCTCTCCGTGGCTCAGCGTATCGGAGACGCGTCCGACAGAGTACGGGGACTCGCAGAGATCGCCAGCAAGACTACCGACCCTCAACAAGCTGTCGAGATCGCTCAGAGCATCAACGACGCCTCTCGCAGAGCATGGGTACTCGCCGAGATCGCGAGTAGGACTACCGACCCTCAACAAGCTGCAAACATCGTAGACCTAGCGCTCTCCAGCGCTCAGAGCATCAACGACGCCTACTCCAGAGCACAGGCCCTTGCAGAGATCGCGAGCAAGACTACCGACCCTCAACGAGCTGCCGAGATCGCTCAGAGCATCAACGACGCCTCTCGCAGAGCATGGGTACTCGCCGAGATCGCGGGCAGGACTACCGACCCTCAACGAGCTGCCGAGATCGCTCAGAGCATCAACGACGCCTACCTCAGAGCAGAGACACTTGTAGAGATCGCGAGCAAGACTACCGATCCTCAACAAGCTGCAAACATCGTAGACCTAGCGCTCTCCAGCGCTCAGAGCATCAATGACGCCTACTCCAGAGCACAGGCCCTTGCAGAAATCGCGAGTAGGACTACCGACCCTCAACAAGCTGCCGAGATCGCTCGAAGTATTGACGACGACAGCAGAGCACAGGTACTTGCAGAGATCGCGGGCAGGACTACCGACCCTCAACAAGCTGCCGAGATCGCTCAGAGCATCGAAGACGCCTACCTCAGAGCAGAGACACTTGTAGAGATCGCTAGCGAGACTACGGACCCTCAACAAGCTGCCGGGATCGCTCAGAGCATCAAAGACGCCTCTCCCAGAGCAGATGCCGTTACTAAGATTGCGAATCGACTCTTGGAGCAGAAGCATGACGACGACCTGAGTGTTTCGCACTCTGGCCTAGTTGGACTTCTTGAGGTCGCACGTTCCATCCCCTCTGATTCCGATCGCAAATCCCTCACTGTGCAACGTTTGAGTAGAGCCTGTCTTGCATACAACTGCGTGTCTGCCGCTCTTGACTTAATCCGCACTTCGAAGCTCTCCTCGTACGAAACGGTCTCCGCCATCGCCGGCTCTTCGGGGGCACACTCACCTGTGAATGCAGATGTGCTCTCCTTTGCCTACGAGATCATGAACTGGCCAGCCCTGCACGAAGACGCTTAGTTCAAGTCGGTTGCTTGATGGGAGGTTGGCCACTCCTGCCAGGAAAGGTCCGTCTCATTATCGCCCGTACATTTCGCACGACTACCTGGCTTACACATCTCACACTTGTGCCGGCCTGATCAACTCACATCGCTTCGATTACTTCCACCTCGCCGAGCCCCAGCTCGCGCATACTCGATTCGATGCGTTCGTGGTCGCTGACGATGACCCAGAGGAGGCGGTCGGGTATGGGTTAAATCGGCGATCTAACCCGCAATCAACACCAACGCAGCGCCGGCTACAGCAAGACCGATCCAGTTCTTTCGGTCCAAGCGCTCCTCCCAAAACAGTACGCCGACGAGGGCGGCTCCCAAGACAACGCCGATGCTGTTCAGCGGGAAGAGAACCGGTCCTGTGAGATCGGGGTGGCGGAGGGCGCGCAGGAGGAAGAAGAGCGAGCCGTAGTTGAAGACGCCCAGGACGACGCCCCAGACGATGACGCCCTGGTTCGGTTTGACGCGCCGGTAGGCTACCATCAGCACACCGAACCCCAAGGCAATGCCGTAAACCACGACGGCAAACGCCGGCCCTGGCAAAACATCGCCCATCAGCACGTCGAAGGCCTTCAGGCTGGTGTCCACCATGCCGCCCATGACGAACAACACGCCAAGCGCCAGCAGAGCCTTTCCGCCCCGCTCAGCCCTGGCCTGCTCATCAGCCGGCGTCCAGGAGAGCAGCACGAAAGCCACGGCCGCGACCCCCAGCCCCAACGTCTGCCGGCCCGATGGAACCTCGGCAAACACGAGCCACGACACCGCCACCGGAATTGCCACGGACAACCGCATGACGCCTGTAGCGAGTGCCATGCCAGCAGCGCCTGTTGCCCATGCGAAGACCACGTACGTGTAGATGAACAGCGCCCCCGTCACGAACGCGAGCGTCCAGAAGGCCGGCGAGGTATCCTCCACTACAATCGGCTCGCCCAGTACAATGGCCCCCAGCACAAACGCCACCGCGTAGTTCGTCGTGATCAGCCAAATGCGGTCGTATCCACGTGCCACGCCCAGCTTGAACAACGTGGAAATCACGACACTGCAAGCAACCGCGGCAGCCAGGTCGAGCATCGGGGGTGGGTAGGTTGGTTGGTGGGACGGTGGGTGGGCGAGCTTGACGTCAAACCTGCAGCACAAGCACGCGGGACTGCCGACCCCAACCACCTCCCCACCAGCGCACCGGCCCACCTAATCCAAGATCACAAAGTAGCGGAGCCGGCGGGGAGCGGTCCAGACCTCCTGGACAGAGAGGCCATCGGGAACGTTGAGCCGGGGCGTTACCCATCCGCTCTGATCCGTGCGAATCTCGTCGTAGGGAACGTAGGCGTAGAGGTCATCGGCTTGCCGGGCTCGGTCGAAATCCGTGAGGCTCACGCGGTAGCGGACGACGACGTCCTGCGGCATCAACTGGACTTGTTCGGCACCGCTCGGAATGTCCGTCACGCGAACCGGGACCTCGCGCTCATCTTCTGTGAACTCGGCGACGTCGACCAGCAGCGTGGTCCGAGGCGGGCTCAAGATGACCAGGTTGCTCAGCGAATCGCTCACCAGGTTCAACGTCGCATTGAACGATTGCCGGACGTTGTCCCGTTCGAACCGCTCGGTGGGCCAGTACTCAAGCTCTTCGAGCAGCGACTCCGCGCCGATGACCAGCACGCTGTCAGGCGACAACCGGAGCGGATTCGAAAAGTCGAAGGGGGCCTCGACCGACACGTTGCTTCGGAGCAGGATCGGCACGCGTTTGCGGGACTGGCTACCGAGTTGAAGCTCTACTTCGCCCGGAGACACCTCACTGATCCGCAAGGATGGCCATGACTGTGCAACTTCGTTGAACACGTCGATCGGCCCATTGGAGGACGCATCGAGCGCGACGGCTTGCGGCCGGAGGTAGAGCGGCAGTAGATCCCATCCTACCCCTTCGGCAACGACGCGCACGGCATCCGGAGGCGTCGATTCGAGCGAGAGCGTCGCCGGCACACGTTCGACCTCTGTGGGTAGCGTCCGCACGACGGCGTAGGTCTCCCGCATGCTGAAGAGAAACCAGATGATCGAGGCTAGCGCCAAGGACAGCGCGATTGCCATTCCGCGCTGCGGATCGGGCCTGCGCCGGCGCCGGCGGCGGAACGTCCGCCACAACACGTCTCGAATGGCCGCAGAAAACGTAGACGGCGGGGTCGCCATGGCTGGGAAGTGTCAGAAAAGACTTAGGTGTGCGAATACCGGAGTGTACGGCGGTCCACCCGCAATAGCATACGGCGGTCCTTCGGCTACCCCGGCTGCGTACTACGCCGAGTGCATCGCCCGGTACGCCTCAACCGCCCGGCCAAACACAAGGCCAAACCAGTGCGAATACAGTTCTGGGCGTGCGTTCAAATCCGCAGCGACTTCGCTTGGATCGACCCACTTCCAATCCGCGACCTCCTCGGGATTGGGGTCTGCATCGCCGTCGTAGTAGCCAATCAGCACGTGGTCGTATTCGTGCTCGAACAAGCCGGGCTGCAATTCGACCTTGTAGACGAACTCAAACGCCGGCTCGACGGGGCAATCGAAGCCCATTTCTTCATTCAGCCGGCGATGCGCAGCATCGGGCGTGGCTTCGCCAGGGCGCTGATGGCTGCAGCATGTGTTCGACCAGAGTCCGGGCGAATGATACTTGTGCAGAGCACGTTGCTGGAGCATCGTCCGGCCCTGACGGTCAAAGACGAACACAGAAAACGCGCGGTGGAGTTGGCCGTCGAGATGGGCCTGCAGTTTTTCGGCCGTTCCTAGTTCACGGTCGTTTTCGTCAACGAGCACAACGGATTCTTGGAGGGAGGCGGTAGATGCAGTCAATCGAGAGAGTCGTTGGGAGAGGTTAGCACCAAGCTCTGCGGCGTCCGTGGCTAACGGGTGGGCTGGGTGGTTTAAAACAGAGGCGCTACCTTGACGCCTATCGAGTGTTTCCCAAACTCGTGCTCAACGTCCACAATCCGCAACTCCCTTTCATGGTCGATCTCGAAGAAGAGTACACAGAACTGGTCTACCTCCTGGAGCAATGCGCGTCGTTGATCGAGCACGAGGCGGCGCTCTATTCGGCTCAGCCGGCGGTATCCAAATGGTCGCCGGCTCAACATGTACATCACGTCCTGAAGGCCAACGGCATGATGCTCAAGGCCGTAGCGGTGCTTTGCCAACGCCCTCCGACCACGCCAAGCGATGCTGGCTTGACACCCGCTGGCCGAGCAGTCTTGCACCAGGGAATGGTTCGTGGAGCCGGCCGCTCTCCGGACAACTTGGTCCCCCCTGAGACCCCCGACCAAGCAGAACTCCGTGTGGTTTACAGGCGAAGCCTACTGCGGACAGAGCGTACCCAGCCGCTCCTGCATGCGATCCCCCTGGCCCAGGCACGGCTGCCACACCCCTATTTCGGCCACATGAGTGCGAGCGAGTGGCTGAGGTTTACGCGGATCCACGTCGCGCACCACCTCAGTATCATCGAGGAAATTCTGGCGCACGCGAACCAGGACACGGCTCTTTCGCCGTAACACGCCCCGCTATGCAGAACCGCCGGTCAAGCTGCGGCTGAAGGCCGGTTTAGCAACCGGTTGCCCTCACGCAGACGCCGTACGATCCAGTACGTCAACCGGCTCGCTGCACGCTCGTCTGCACAGATCTCTAGCAAATGATGCCGAGGCTCCAGTCCCAAACGCCGCAATTCCCGTGACAACGGGCCGGCTTTGGAGGTAGGATCTAGCTGCTGGGCGTCCGTTGGCTTGGCGGAATAGCTTCGCCCCACGAAAAAAACGTGGCCGTCGCGGGGGTCTACGAATTCGTAGATGGAGTTCATGCCGTCGTTCGTTCTGTTCACGAAATCCTCGGTACGACTGGCAGTTGACAACTGGGGCAGTTGCCATCGAGAAGGGTGGTTAGAGTATAGCCTTTCGTCTCTTCTTAACATTGTAAGCAAAGAGCAGATATTTACGTCAGGCCTACCTTACAAAATGCACCGTATGTAGCACGTCCTCTTCGTTATTCTGGTTAGTCTGCTCTGCCTAAGACGAATTCTACCAGCAGGTTAGGCCGGCCTTCGGTTCGGATACTCGAAACGGCTTCGCATTGAGGTCCGTCATCGCTGCGCCAGGTGCCACCAGAACGGATAGCCCAGCAGCCCTGGCCGGCAGCACGGAGGTAAATGCGCGCTGCATGCTGACTCTTGAACGTGTACGACGAGTTGCCAACGGCACCTGTCCACTGCTCTTGCTCCCACGGCACGGTCACGACCCGCTCGATACGGGCCTGCGGGCCCTGAACTCGGACGCTCACCTCATTGCCGATAGCTTCCTTGGCAGTTGGTCTGGCAGAGGAGGCCGCCGAGTTTGCGCGCGCTGCCCCGCGAGGCTGCTTCGGTGGAGGCCCTTGAGGTGAAGCAGTGCTCCCCCATGGGTTTGCCCAGCGGCCCGGGAGAGAGCGCCGTTCAGCCGGCTCAACAAAGTGGCGCCGCACCACGTCCTGCTTCGAGGCCGGAACGGAACTGCCCATGTTGCCCAGAAACAATCCGTTGAGCGCTATGCTCTCCCTCATCAGCCGGTCTGCCGAAGCCGTAACGGTCGGCAGGTCATCCCAGCGGCCAATGTCGTACCAGGTTTCCCAGATCGCGAAGGCGTTGGGGTCGCTGAGAAATTTACCAGCTCCGCTCGCCTTGAGCCGGCGGAGATGGACTTGGCGTTCGTCGCCGCCATACCCGTCGTCCCGGATGGCGCGGATGCCCTGGCTCCAAGCGCGTTCGAGTAGTTCTTCGTACACGCCGGCGTTCGTAACGAGGCGGTCGGCACCGAAAATGCGGACGTGAGCGTCTTGGCACCACCGCATGACTTCACGCCACGTGGCCTTGTCGTACACGGTCCACCATTCGAACCCACCGGTCGGCTCCCCGGAAAAGCCAGCGAAGGCGACATCGAAAAACGCCTGGGGGTACCGGCGGGCGGCTTCGGCCCAGAACCGTTCAAGGGCCTGGCGCGCAGCCGGCTTCGAGAGGTCCAGCATGCCGCGGCCGATCATCGGCAGGGCGTCAGGGGCAGCGGAGGGATGCCGGCTCGTGATCGTTGGGTTGAGCCGGAAGAGTGCGATCGAATTGGTCTTGCGGGCCCAGGCGTAGGCCTCGTCGTAATTCGACCAGTCGCTCGTTCGGTCGATGTAGCGCCACGTGGTCTTTTCGAGCTGAGGCCGGCCGTCGCGCAAGTACGCTCGTGCATACACGATCCCCACGCGGTTGCCATCGGCGAAGTACGCTCCCCCATCGCGGAAAACGATCTGCTCGGCCGAGTTCCAGTACTGCACCATTCGGCCCGGCACAGCTTGGGCGTGTGCAGTCTGGGACGGTACGGACAGGGCGAGAAACGCCAGCAAGCCGGCAATCCATTTCGGGTCAATCCGCTTCATGGTACTCTCCTCTTCAGCTCAGTGTGTGGAAGGCAAACGTTGCGGCTTTTGTTCAACTCCCGTTCGCAACGCACGTGCCAAATGCCGGAACGCTGTCAGACTCCCGAGCTAGACCTGCCCGTGCGCAACTCTGAGAACGAGCTCGCGCTGCATGCGCATCGCCCATTCGAAATCCAGCGGCCGGAT
>JBCDHV010000077.1:0-11207 GCA_038749615.1 Bacteroidota bacterium | reverse complement strand
GATCATCTCGTCCGCACCATCGGGATCGACCACGTTGGGCTAGGCTCCGACTTCGACGGCGCGCGGATGCCCCTTGGCCTCGAAGATGCCACCCAACTGCCCTGGTTGACGTACGATCTTCTCAAGTTGGGCTACTCGGAAGAAGACCTGTACAAACTTCTCGGCGGCAATGCGCTGCGCGTCTTAGAAGCGGCCGAGACCTATGCAGCGCGCATGGCGCCGGAGCCGTCAGAGGCTCAGTTCTAGAGCGCGGCGTGCGAAAATTCGCATAGTGATGCCGGACCTCGTTGCCAGGCCCCGCGTTTAGGGTGCATTGCCAGAACATCCCACCCCACCACTTTAGTTCGTTCCACCAGAGATGTCTCAACTGATCACCGACATTCCGGTGCTCGGCGACGATACGGACCCGGCGCAGCTCGACCGGGCCAAAACGCTCGGCCGAGAAGTCGCCGGTACGCGCACGGTCTACATCGAAACGTACGGGTGCCAGATGAACGTGGCCGACTCTGAGGTCGTCGCGTCGATCCTTCAGACCGAAGGGTTTGGGCTCACCCGCGATGCCGAATCGGCCGACGTGGTGCTGCTCAACACGTGCGCCATCCGCGAAAATGCCGAGCAGAAGGTCCGCCGCCGGCTCGAAGTCTTCCGCAAGCGCAAGCGTTTTGGCGATCCCAGCCTGCAAATCGGCGTGCTCGGCTGCATGGCCGAACGGCTGCGCCGCAAGTTGCTCGACCAGGAGAAGCTCGTCGATCTCGTGATCGGCCCCGATGCCTACCGTGATCTACCGCGCCTGCTCGATCACTCGCACCTGACCGGCCAGGCCGGCGTCAACGTGCAACTGAGCCGGCAGGAGACCTACGCGGACCTCGCGCCCGTCCGCTACGACACCAATGGGGTCAGCGCGTTCGTGTCGATCATGCGCGGGTGTGACAACATGTGTGCCTTCTGCGTCGTGCCCTTCACGCGCGGGCGGGAGCGCAGCCGGCCCGTCACGAGCATCCTGGCCGAGTGTGCTCAACTGCACGAAGCCGGCTACAAGGAAGTCACCGTCCTCGGGCAGAACGTGAACTCGTACCGGTTCGAGCAAGACGGCACGGCGGTCAGCTTCGCCGAACTCCTCTACCGGATCAGCTTGATCTCGCCTGAGTTACGGATCCGCTACTCGACGAGCCATCCCAAGGACTGCTCGGACGAGTTGTTGCACGTGCACCGCGAGCGCGACACGGTGTGCAATTACATCCACCTCCCAGTGCAACACGGCAACACAGAGGTGCTCAAGCGGATGCGCCGGACGTATTCCCGGGAGCAGTACCTGACGCTCGTCGAGCGTGCCCGTTCGATCTGCCCAGAACTCTCGTTCTCGACGGACATTATCGCCGGCTTCTGCGGCGAAACCGAGGCGGAGCATCAGGACACCCTGAGCCTCATGAAGCACGTCCGGTACGATCATGCGTACATGTTCATGTACTCGGAGCGGCCTGGCACCTACGCCGCGCGAAAGTTCGAAGACGACGTACCCGAAGCGGTCAAGAAGCGCCGGCTCACCGAAATCATTACCCAGCAAGGCCAAATCTCGCTCGAAAGCAACCGAAGCGAAGTCGGCCGCATCCATCGCGTCCTCGTCGAAGGCACGAGCAAGCGAAGCGATGCGCAACTCGCCGGCCGGACCGACACCAACAAGATGGTCGTCTTCGACCATGGGGGTATCGAGAAGGGCGACTACGCCAATGTCCGCATCACCGATTGCACGTCGGCGACGCTGATTGGCGTCGCCGTGTAGCCGAGGTGCGCCTCTGCAACTCAGCCCTCCCCGCACCGTACCCCGTTCCTGTTACCCTACACCAACCCTCACCACCAATGAACCGAATGAAACTAGGCGTGCTCGCTCTTGCGCTCGTCTTTCTTGCCGGGCCGGCTGTGGCACAGACCTACGTGCTCCGCGGCTTCAACGTCGACGAAAACGCCGTGCTCGTCTTCGAGCAAAGCGCTGACATGACCGGCGGTGCCGTGCTCGTCGACATGGGCGCGCAGCAGTTTGCCCAAGAAATGGACATGGCGAACATGCTCAAGCAGCGGCGCAGCTTCGGCAACTGGGGCGATGGCCTACCCGGTGAAATCACCGTCGAGGTCCTCGTCAACACCCAGAGCCAGAAGGTGTCCATGAACGGCAACGTCATGGCCGACACGACGCGCGCCGACGACCTCCAGGGCCGGACGGTGACCTACACGAGCCAAGGCGACACCTCCTGGGTCGCCACGATGATTGCCCCAGAAGACACCACCATCTCCGTCGACGACGCCAACCCGATCGATCTCATCGGCCGTGCCTACTTGGCCACGCCGGTGTCCGTCGGCGACTCTTGGGAAGTCGACGCCGCGAACATGGTGGCCATGTTCGGTGGGCCTGGCAGTGGCGCAGACATCGAAAGCGCGACGATGACCGTCACGTTCGACAGTGTAGCTACCTACAATGGCATGGAAGTGGCGGCTCTGAGCTACGCGATGAACGCCGTCGGCTTGATGCAACCCGGCCAAGAGGGCGGACCGCCGGCAGCCATGCAGATGGAAATGGAAACCACCGGCACCATCTATCGCACGCTCGACACGCTCGTCGATGTCTACATGGACGCTGAAGGCGCCATGAACATGGGCGGCCAGATGGAGCAAGGTGGCCAGTCGATGACCCTATCGATGGAGATCCCGCTCAAGCTCACCCGCACCGTGACCTTCGAGTAGCCCATACTTGCACCGTTTTGAACGCCTCGCCCGGTCTCCGGGCGGGGCGTTTTCGATTTAACAAGTCCCCGATTTGTTAAATCGGGGATCTAGTTTCGGCCGGAACGCCCCTGCCGGCTATCCGTTTGCCCGTCCCCTCGCTCAATCCAGCCTCTCAACCTATCTGCCATGGACCGTGAAGCCATCCAGGAACGCTTCGGCATCATCGGTACGTCGCCGGCGATCCGGCACGTGCTGGACCGGATCCGCATGGTGGCTCCGACGGACATTACGGTGCTCGTCTCGGGCGAAAGTGGGGTAGGGAAGGAACTCGTTGCCGAGGCCATTCACGGGCTGAGCCAGCGCCGGCACAAGCCGCTCGTGCGCGTCAACAGCGGGTCGATTCCTGAAGGCCTGATCGAGTCTGAGCTGTTTGGGTCCGAGAAAGGCGCGTACACGGGTAGCGTGGCCCAGCGGGCTGGGTATTTCGAGGAGGCCAACGCCAGCTCGATCTTTCTCGACGAGATCGGGGAGATGCCGCTCCAGGCACAGGTTCGGCTGCTGCGGGTGCTCGAAAACGGGCAGTTCTCCCGTGTCGGCTCGTCGGATACGCAGACGACGGATGCGCGGGTCATCGCCGCGACGAACAAAGACCTGGCGCGTGAGGTCAAGGCCGGCCGGTTCCGGGAAGACCTCTACTACCGGCTCAGCACGGTCGAAATCCGCATCCCACCCCTGCGCGAGCGCCGTGAAGACATCCTGCCGATCTTCGACGCGATGCTCTACCGCTACGTGCAGCGGTACGATGCGCCTCGCAAGACCCTCACGCCAGAGGCCGAACGTGCCCTCGCCGAGTACGACTGGCCCGGCAACGTCCGCGAACTCCGTAACGTCGCCGAGCAGGCCGTCGTGCTCACCCGTGGCCGGGAGCCGCTCACGGCCGAGCAAATCCAACCGTTCTTCCGCGGCGTCACGGCTGCCGACACCGCGCCGCCGGCCAGCCTCGTGCTCGCCCGCGCGGCACAAGAGCCCAGCGGAGCCGACGAATACCGCGAGCGTGAACTGCTCTACCGTCTCTTGATGGAGCTTCGGTTCGAGGTCAAAGACATCAAGCAGACGCTCGACGATCTGACCTCGGCTCCGTATGCCGAACCCGATGGCTTCGACCGCTTCGAGACGCTGCCCGTCCCCGTCCGTTCTTCGCCCCGTGCCGATGCCGGCGCAGTCTTCATCGAAGACGCCCCCTACGAACTGGCCCAATCTGCCACCTCCGAGCCCAACGCGCTCCCTACCCTGGCCGAGGCCGAACAAGACCTGATCCAACGCGCGCTGGAACGCTTCGACGGCAACCGCCGCCAAACCGCCGAAGCCCTAGGCATCAGCGAACGCACCCTCTACCGAAAGATTAAGGAAGCGGAAGAGTAGAGGCGTGGTCAGGTGGAGGGGTAGATGAGTGGCTTTGAGGGCCGAGTCAGACCTCTCCTCTACACTCCTACCTGACTACGCATCCACACATCCACCCGAGCCCCGCTCGCCCAATCCACCGAAGAACCACTGCCTCTTCACGTTGACTCAATACCGGTGGCGTATTCTTCCGTGCTATGATGAGGGTATCTGCTTGGCCGGCACTTCCGGCTCTCGTTGTTTTTGCGCTGGGGTGGGCCGGCTGCGGCTACTACAGCTTTACGGGTGCGTCGATTCCGGCGCATCTGGAAACGGTTGCGATTCCGCTCGCCGAGGACCGAAGTGGCAGCGCCCAGCCGAACCTGGTTGAGGATTTGACGGAGCAGTTGATCACACAATTCGTCCGGCAGACGCGGCTCCAACTCGGCGAAGAGGGCACGGCAACAGCGCTGCTCACGGCCTCCATCGATGGGTATCGAAACGAGCCCGTCAGCGTCAGCGGAGACGAGCAAGCGACCCTCAACCGTGTCACGATCCGCGTTACGGCACGCTACTACGATCAGGTCGAAGACCGCGAACTCATGCCGAGCCGTAGCTTCAGCGCCTTTGGCGAATACGACCCGGTCGAAGCCGGCCTCGATGGCGAATTTGTAGCCGCCGCTGAAGCCTTGGAAGCCCTCTCCACCGACATTTTCACTGCCGCCACATCGGATTGGTAACCGAGGGCTCCGCGCGACATGGTCCCCGTACCGACCTGAACGAAGCCACCCCAGTACGTTGCACGCAACGTCTCCGCAAGCTCCCCCAAAGCTGAACGCCCTCTATTAGACCGACAACCGGATGATCGCTTTCCTCTACGCGCTCTCGATGGGCGTCCTCACGTTCTACGGGGCCAACTTGCTTTGGCTAGCGCTCGGCTACGTCAAAACCGACCGGCTCCTGACCGGCCCGGTGCCTCGCCGGCCTGGATCGGATGGCCCTGGGCCGGGCTACGATTGGCCCTACGTCACCGTTCAGCTTCCGCTTTACAACGAGCAGTACGTCGTCGACCGGGTCATCGACGCGTGTGCCCGGCTCGATTATCCGAAGACGAAGCTCGAGATTCAGGTCCTCGACGACTCGACCGATGAAACTGTCGACATCGTCGCCCGGCGCGTCGAGCATTGGCGGCGGCGCGGCCTCAACATTGTGCACGTCCGCCGGACGAACCGGCAAGGCTACAAGGCCGGCGCGCTCCAGAACGGTGTGCTGATGGCCTCCGGCGAACTCCTCGCCGTGTTCGATGCCGACTTCATCCCGCCGGCCGATTTCCTCCGCCGCGTGGCACCGCACTTCGCCTCGGACGACGTCGGGATGGTGCAGACTCGCTGGGGGCACCTCAACGGAAAGGATTCGCTCCTGACGCAAATCCAGGCCGCGAGCCTCGACGCGCACTTCGCCATTGAGCAGTACGTCCGGAACCGGACTGGGTGCTTCATGAACTTCAACGGGACCGCCGGCGTGTGGCGCCGCGCCTGCATTCTGGACGCCGGCGGCTGGGAGGGCGACACCCTCACCGAAGACCTCGACCTGAGCTACCGCGCCCAACTCCGCGGCTGGCAATTCCGCTTCCTACCCGACATCGAGGTGCCGGCTGAACTGCCACCGGATATCAACGCCCTCCGTGCCCAGCAATTCCGCTGGACCAAAGGGGCCGCCGAGACCTCGATCAAGGTGCTCAAGCGGCTCTGGCGTTCGAAGGAGCCGATGCGGGTCAAGCTCGAAGGCACGATGCACCTGACCAACTGCATCGTCTTCCCATTCGTCCTGCTCGTTGCAGCCTTCCACGCGCCGCTGCTGTATCTCAAGAACCTCACCGACGACGGGCCTGGCGACGTCTACTTCGCGGTCCTTGGGCTCGGGATTCTGGCGTTCGCCGGCGTCTTCCTCGTCCAGCTCTTCGCCCAGCGTTCGCTGCATCCCGATTGGGCGTGGCGGATGCGGATTTTCCCGCTCTTCATGGCCGGCAGCATGGGCTTTGCGATCAACAACACCCGGGCCGTGTTCGAGGCACTCATCGGCAAGCGCACCGCCTTCGTCCGTACGCCCAAGTTCGCAGGGCAAGGTAAAAGCAAGCCAGGGAAAGGCCCGTGGTGGAAGAGCAAGTATGCCCACGTCGGGCTCCCCCCGGTCGTGTGGCTCGAATGCCTGATGGCTGTATATTGCTTCCTCGGGCTTGGACTGGCGGTTTACGTCGGCGAATGGCTGGCCGTGCCATTCCAGGCTCTGTTTGCCGCCGGCTTCGGTCTCGTGGCCCTCTTCAACGTCCGCCAGGTTTTCGAAGCGCGACGAGAAGCCATCGCGATGGCCGGGGCCGTTTGACGTCCACGGTACCCTCACCACATCCGCTTCGTCCCAGTCCCACGCCGTTCCACTCCCCGACGGCTCCAGCGCACCCACGCGATTGCCTACCCACCCCGCCCCAATGCCCAACCTCGAGTACGCCGCTGAACATCTGGCTGCCGGACGACTCGGTGACGCGCTCCGTACCCTGCGCGAGCACGTCGAGCAGTTTCCGATGCACCCCACGGCGTTCGCGCTCCTCGGGCAAGCTCTGGAGCAAGCGGGGCACGATGACGCGGCCTTGAAAGCCTGGCGGCAGGCTCGGCTGCTGCTCCCGAACGCGCCGCAAGTCAATGCGGCCATCGAGCGGTTGACGGGGTACCCACTCACCATCGTCCCGGAGCGGCCGGCCCTGCACAACGGAGACGACGAGTGGTTCGAAGTCGGCATCACGGCGGCGGATCTGGAAGCCGAGACCGTCGAAGCCGGCCCCCTGGAAGAAGAGCCGCTCTGGACCGATCTGGGGCAACGCGTCGAGTTGATCGAGCAGAACATGCCGGAGCCGGAAGCGGCGGCACAGTTCAGCGTCGATGTTACCGATCTCGACGACCTGATTCGGGAGCTAGATGGCGCTCGGATCGTCCCCGATCCCGACCTCGACGCCTTCAGCCCACCGATAGACGAGGCCGGCGACGACGACATGGTTTCGGAGACGCTCGCCCGGATTTACTTCGCCCAGAAGCAATACACCGAGGCTGCCCGCATCTACCGGCAGCTTGCCACCCAACACCCCAGCCAGGCCGAACGCTACCTAGCCAAAGCCGCCGATGCCGAGCGGATGGCCGGCTGACCCTCACGCCCACGCTCATGCCCGTGCTGTTTGATTCTCCCCGTACGGTTGCCGGCGTCATGAGCGGGACTTCGCTTGACGGCATTGATGTTGCCATCGTCCGGCTAGACGGGACGGGGCTGGCGATGTCGATGGACGTGCTGGCCACGTCGAGCACGCCCTACCCGCCGGTGGTCGTCGAAGAACTGCTGCGCCAGTCTGATCCCGGATCGTCGCGCGTGGATCTGATTTCCCAACTCCACGCCCGCCTCGCTGAGTTGTACGCCGACGCGATCCGCACCACGGCAAGCGACGCTGGTCTTCTGGACGACCTTGACCTGATCGGATGCCACGGCCAGACGGTCTTTCACATCCCAGAGGCTGAGGACTGCGCCGGCCACCCCACGCGGTCGACCCTGCAACTCGGCGATGGCAGCGTGCTGGCCAACCGGCTCGGCGTCCCCGTGGTGTGCGATTTCCGCACGGCCGACATGGCCCTCGGCGGCCAGGGGGCTCCGCTCGTCCCGTACTTCGACTACGTGCGGTTTGCCGATGCTTCAGAGCGCCGCGTCCTGCTCAACCTCGGCGGCATTGCCAACCTGACCGTGCTCCCCGCCGGCGCGGCCCCCAGCGACGTGTTCGCCTTCGACACCGGCCCAGCCAATATTCTGCTCGACCTCGCCGCGCGGCGCTTTTACGATGTCCCGTTCGACGAATCCGGCCGGCGTGCAGCAACAGGTACGGTCCAAGAGCCCTTGCTCGCCAGTTGGACAACCGATCCCTACTTCGACCTCGCCCCGCCTAAATCGACAGGACGAGAACTATTCAACCAAGGCTATCTCGACCGGCTTCTCGCAGCCTCTCCTGAGCTTTCTCCCGCCGATGCCCTCGCCACGCTCGCTGCGTTCAGCGCCGACACGGTCCACGAGCAATTCCAACGGTTCGGCCAAGGCCCAGCGGATGTCCTCATCGCTGCCGGCGGTGGCGTCCACCACGCTCCATTGATGCAGCGCCTCCGCGACCGGTTCGCCGGCACGCCCATCCGCACCACCACAGACTACGGCGTCGTTGCCGACGCCAAAGAAGCCATCTGCTTCGCCGTCCTCGCCCACGAGTACGTCAACGGCACCCCCACCAATCTGCCCTCAGTGACCGGCGCATCAAGGCCGGCGCTGCTCGGCAAGCTGTGCCTCGTTTAAGTTGATAGGGGGAACGGTGCCAAGTGGATTGGTGGGGTACAAACGGAGTGAAACTGCCTCCTCGCCGCACGCTGCCTCTTCTCTAGCGTCTAGCTGTACGTCTCCCATCGTTCCCCACCAATCCACGTGGCACCTAGCACGTCTCCACTTGAGCGAAGCGAAAAATCCGTACCTTCCGCATCCACCACGTAGGCAACGCACCACCACGCGACTCGATGAACATCTGTGTCTTCTGCGCCTCGCGCGACAACCTCGATCCGGCATACGAAATGGCCGCTGCCGAACTCGGCCGGCAGATGGCGAACGAGAACCACACGCTCATCTACGGCGGCGGGATGGTCGGCCTAATGGGCGTCGTGGCACGGGCGACGCATGAGGGCGGCGGCCGCGTCGTCGGGGTCATTCCGAAGCGGCTCAGAACGCGGGAGATCGCTTACGAAGGAGCCGATGAACTCATCGAAACCGCCACGATGACGGAGCGCAAAGAGGTGATGATTCATCGCTCGGATGCCTTCGTGGTCCTGCCCGGCGGCTTCGGCACGCTCGACGAATTAATCGAGACCGTCACGCTCTATCATCTCGGCTACCACAACAAGCCGACGATCCTGATCAACGTCGCCGGCTTCTTTGATCCCGTCCTCGCCCTCTTCGAGCATTTCTACGCTACCAACGTCGCCTACCCGCGCTACGCCGAAGCCTACCACGTCGTCCAAACCCCAGGCGAAGCACTCAGCTTGTTGGGTGCGTAAGTTTCCCACCCCGCCCAACCACCAAACCGCCCAACCGCCAGACCACATGTCCCGAATCATCAAAACGGGCGACACGCCGGCCAAGCGCCGGCGGGCGCATCTTCGTTCGTGTGCGGAAGTCTTGCGGCTCCTCGCCACGCGTGCCACGTTCGACGAGGAGGCGCAGGACATGGCAGCGTTCATGGCGTTCAATCTCCGGGGTGTGTACGACACGATTGAGGAGAGCGTGCGGGCGTGGGAAGACCGGAATTACTGGAAGAAGGCGGAAGACCTGCGCCACAAATGGCTTTGGGCACGCACCGCGGCCGATGACATCGAGACGGCCATCCTTGCCAACCGATGGGCGAAGGTGCAGGATCTACTCATCGGGTTGGTCCCGCATTTTGTGGATGTCAACGTCGGCAAGATGACGCGCGACGCGGATTGGTGGGTGGGGGCGCATGCCGCGTTGCGGCGACGGTAGGACGTGGTTTGTGGGTGGGTGGTTTGTAGATCTGTGATCGATATGATGCGACTCGTTTTCTTCTTTCTGCTGGCTGGCATAGCTGGTGCTCAGCCGCTCGACTGGCGGGCTGTTGATTCGCTCAATGCACAACTGCCGGAAACCATACGGGTCTTTGCGGCGGTGGACACGGTGCGGCCCGTGAAGGCGTGGATGCTTCGGGTGGATCCAGGCGTTCGGCCGCGCATCGAGGTCTCGCACGACGCCGAGGATCTACGGAGCACTACGTTGGACTTTGCCTCGACCCACCGAGCCTGTGCGGCCCTCAACGCCGGCTATTTTGCGATGGGTGAGGTGCCCAGCCGGCACGTCGGCTTGCTGGCAATGGAGGACACCGTCTACGCGCCGGCTACGGCTGAATTGACCCGAGACGATTCTCTCCGCTTCCCCACCGCCCGGTCCGCCTTCGCGGTGCTCGACGATGGCCGGTACGACATCGCCTGGGCCTCATCTTCCGGAGACTCCGTGTTCGCTTGGCTTGCCCCGCCGCCTCACCGGCCTGGACGGGTTGCGCCGGTAGACGCCATCGAAAAGCGTCTCTGGCCGGTCCGCGAAGCCGTCAGTGCCGGCCCGATGCTCGTGCAAGACGGCGAGGTTCGCGTCACCTCAGACGAAGAGGTATTCTTCGGCACGTCGATTCCGGAGACGCATCCTCGGACGGCTATCGGGTACACGCGGTCCGGTGAGTTGGTGGCGGTCGTCGTTGATGGCCGGCAATCGGCAAGCCGCGGGGTCGATCTCACGGAACTCGCCGAGATCATGCGCGATGCCGGCACGCTCGAAGCGCTCAACCTCGACGGCGGTGGTTCGTCGACGCTCGTCACTGCCGGCCAACTCGTCAACCGCCCGACCGGCTATGCCGTTCAGCGCGAGGTCATGTCGGCGATTGTGATTCCGTGCTTCTAAATTATGATGTATGATTTGGGAATTATGAAGGTCGCTCAGGCCGCTTTCGATCAAGCCAGATGCAATCAGTCGATGGAGACCGAGCACTGCGGACCAGTCCAGCTAAACCACACCGCTTCTCATAAATCCCAATTCCCAAATCATACATCCAAAGGCGTCAACGCGCCATCCGAGCACTACCATTCCCAACCATGCCTATTCTCTTCCTTCTCGCTTCGCTCGTAGCCGGCGATCCTGATTTTGAGATCTTGATCGAGCGGCTCTCGGCGGCGGTGGAGCGGGAGATGGAGACGCATGGGATTCCGGCGGTTTCGTTTGCGTTGGTGTTGGAGGGCGAAACGGTTTGGACAGGCGGATTTGGCGAGGCCCGAGACGGCGTGCCGGCGACGGGGGAAACGGTCTACCGCGTGGCGTCGATCTCCAAACTGCTCAACGCGGTAGCGGTCCTCCAGGCCGTCGAGGCCGGCGAGTTGTCGCTGGATCAACCGCTAGGACGGGCACTCGGGGCATACGGGATCCGAGCGCACCCAGACCTCGAAGGCACGACGCTGCGGCATCTGCTCTCCCACACCAGTGGCGTC
>JBCDHV010000076.1:0-11254 GCA_038749615.1 Bacteroidota bacterium | reverse complement strand
TCGGGCGGTCGTAGTGCCACGTGAGGATCGTTTCGTCGCTGCCGCCGAAGTCGGCACCCCATTCGAAGTTGCGGGCGCTCTCGGCCCACTTCGGGAGGTTGCGGCCTTCTTCTTCGAGCTCGGCCAGCCGTTTGTTGATCTCGATCTCGCGGGCGTCGAGCCGGCGCTTGATGTACTTCTTTGATTGGTTGTACACCCGCTTGTTTTCCGCTAACTCAGCCTTGAGGCTGGCTTCTTCTTGTTCGTTCGAGGCAATCCGGTCCGCCAGGAGTTGAGCCGACTTGTCGCTCTTGAGCAGCTCGACCGCGTCATCGTAATGCAACCTCGGGAATGGGCCGGCGACCCGCTCGAGTGCGCTGGTGTCGCGTTCGAGAATCTCGAGTTCAGCCTGGCAGTTTGCCAGCACGTCCTGGACGATGCGGACCAAGAAGTCCTCAGCCAGCTGCATGTTCATGTCGAGATCGTAGAACGCCATCTCCGGCTCGATCATCCAGAACTCGGTCAAATGCCGGCGCGTCTTCGACTTCTCGGCCCTGAACGTCGGCCCGAACGTGTAGATCTTGCCCATCGCCATCGCCATCGCCTCGCCATAGAGCTGGCCGCTCTGCGTGAGGTACGCCTTCTCGTCGAAGTAGTCCGTTTCGAACAGCGTCGTGGTGCCCTCGACGGCGTTGCCGGTGAAAATCGGCGCGTCCATCTGGATAAAGCCGTTCTCCTGGAAGAAGGCGTGGATGCTGACGCTGATCTGGTTGCGCACCCGCATGATGGCCCACTGCCGGCGGCTGCGCAGCCAGAGGTGCCGGTTGTTGAGCAAGAAATCGATGCCGTGCTCTTTGGGCGTGATCGGGTAGGGATCAGCAAGGGATACGAGGCTGGCATCGGTGGCCTGGACCTCGTAGCCACCCACTTGCCGTTCGTCTTTGCGGACGGTCCCTGTGATCGTCAGCGCGCTCTCCTGCGTCGCATCCGAGGCGGCCTGCCACGCCTCAGCCGGCACCGCCTCTTCGTTCACCACACATTGGGCGAGCCCTGTCCCATCGCGAAGAACGAGGAAGTGCAGCCCCTTGGAACTGCGCTTGTTGTACAGCCACCCCTTCAGCGTGACGGTGTCCCCATCGTGCTGAGCGAGGTCTTGGATCGTGACGTGCGAAATCGAATCGGCCATAGCCGGCAGTGGATCAGTGCGGAGTGAGACAAAGACCGCGAAAGGTACGCGGATCGCCCCCCGAACGCACCGCCTACCGGCTGGATTCGGATAATTTTGGCCGGACGGTATCTACTGGTCTAGGGGGCGTAGCTCCAGCGAGACTCCCCTGATGCTTCATCGAACGACCGCAAGCGGTTGCGTGAGCGTAAACGAGTCATTAGAGAGACGCACGATGTACAATGCTGGTGAGAGCACGGATAAGTCAAGGTTGACCGAAGACGACCCGGGAGCGACGAACTCGCCTGCTTGCGACAGCATGAGGCGCCCCAAGGTATCGTAGACTCCGATATTCACATGCTGCGCTATGTCTGACTCGATGTCTATAAAAGCCTGATTTCCTCGGGCTGGGTTGGGATAAACGTGCGCTGTAATTGATGTCTTCGAGAGACCTGGATCCGTCGATACGGGAGACGCAAATGTTGCTGCGCCAACCGTGTAAAACCCGTCTTGTGAAGCGAAGCTACCAGACTCAAAGCCGATGGGGAACGTAAATCGGTACGGACTGATGTCCGTTTCGGAGGAGATGGGAGTGCCATCCGGGCGAAGCACGTACTCGAATGTGGAAGAGCCTGGGCGTCTGAAGAGCAGCTTGATGTCGCTTGCTGTTCCGTTTGCGATAAAACCAGTCGACGCTGCGTCGAACGTGAGAGTGACTGTTCCGCTTTGAGCGTCTTCGTGCTCGAAGTCAAGAAACCAGGAGCGTGACCACCGTGCGCCTATGCCGGCTTCGATGTCGAGTACGGTATACTTGTTAGGAATGCCGTCATGCGCATACGTCAGGTAAGCCCCTGCTCCATTCGAGGTAAACGTCTGATCCTGTACCCGAAGCCCTCCGGACCATCCTGGATCGTATCCCTGCCAGAGCACGCGGCGGTTGGCCAGGTAGCTTGGAAAGCCGGTGTCGACTAGCGGAGCCGACGAGGTGATACGGGTTGGATCATTGACATCGATTGAGGGGAAGCGTCCTAATGTGCCGTGATTCCGATTCGGCGAATAATCGAATACAGTCTGGCCGTCAGCGTCGTCGAAGCGCCAGTAGGCTTCTAAGCCAGCTGTCTGGCTATCGACGCCTGTGTGCATGTGCTCAATGATGTCCTCCCGTGTCCGAGCGGTGGACCATATTCTGAACTCGTCAACCATGCCCGAGAGGAAATACGGACCGGATAGAATTGTCAACCCGATACGCGCGAGATTGCTGGTGGTGTGAATCGGTCCTCCGCTGCCGACGTATTCTCCTCCAACGTCTTCCCCGTTGACATATAGGGAAATATCCTGCCCGCTGCGCACGACAGCTGCGACGTGGGCCCAGCGCCCGACGAGACTCTGTGGAGCAACTCCGTGCTTGGCTCGCCGTGACTGCCGCCCAGATCCTGTGCCGTCGCCGTAGTGAACCGAAATCTCGTTGCCAAACCTAAAGGCAAACCAAAAACCGGCGTGAACGCCGGGGGTGGGATGAGGCTGGTCTTCCGTCCGAATCAGGTACTGTGTTTCCGAACTCCTAAGGTAGACCCATGCTTCGATGGAGAAGGGTAAAGCCACATCGTTGAAGACATCCCCGAGCTCGATAAAGTGAGAACCTCGGAAATCCATCGCTGAATCGACGGATTGGGCGTGAGCAGTTGGGAGGAGAAGGACAAAAGCGAGCAGCGCTAGACGAGCCATGACGTTGGGAAGGGAGATGTAGCCGAGTCGCGTTTCGTGCCTAACACATAGCTACCCGGTAGGAAGGTGCCTCTCGATGTACCCCACACGCTCTTTGGGAACCATCAGATGGTCGTTCGAACCATCGAAGGATTCGCTGAGTGAGCGTACAGGTACGGCCAGAGATGATTCGAGGCGGTAGAACCGATAGCCTGCATCAGTGAAGAGCGCATCCAGTTCGTTTTCGATTCTTCCTGGAAGCACCTCGCAGAACACAAGGGGTCTGTCCTCCCGGAGCACATGCGTCGAGCCTCTCAAGACGATATGCTCACTTGCCTCAACGTCCAACTTAATTAAATCGACTCTAGCATCCAAGTGCAGGCTTTTGAAGTCGTCTAGCTTCTGCGTGCGCACGCGAATCGCACGAGGAGGAGCCGCTTGGCCAGCTTGTACCGCGTCCATGCTTCCCCGGCCAGACAGTTGGGCGTCACACCAGGCGTATTTCGGATTCACGGACACGTAGAAATCCGTTTCTCCGGCCGTGCTCGACAATGCAATTGGGTGTACATGGACTGAACCGACTCTGTTCAGGGCGAGATTTTTCTCAATGTAGGAAACGATCTCTGGGATGGGCTCGAAGCAATGAACCTGCGCCTCGGGGTTATAAAGGGCTGCTAGTAAGCTGTAGTACCCTATGTTGGCCCCGATATCTAATATGACGTCAGCTTCTTTTGCTAGCCGAATGAAGAGTGAGGCCTGGTCGCGTTCAAATCCATCAAACCCTTTCCAGTACAGTGTCTTAGCCACATAGCTGGTTGGATTTGCTGTCAGCCGGACGGTCCTCTGCTCCGGGAGTAACACCTCAAACGCTCCGCTCACGGGAAAGTGGAGGCTCTCCGGAACGAGAGTTTTGAACGGAGCAATAAGTTGCCGAGCCAAACGATTGACCTGGGGCTGGTAGAATGTCTGGCGCATTTACTCGGCGTTCAGCCATGCCGCTAGTTCCTCTTCGCTCACGGCGCCGGCGCGGTAGATGACGAGGCTGCCGTCTCGCAAGCCGGCTACGGTGGAGGGGGCACCACCGAGTGGGGAGCCGGCATCGACGGCGAGGTCGACGCGGGCGAGGAGGTCAGGGTGGATGGTGGAAAAGGTGGCGGGGGACGGGTCGCCGGCCTTGTTGGCGCTGGTGGAGCAGAGCAGCCGGCCGGATTGCGTGATGACAGCTCGGCAGAAGGCATCACGGGTGCGCCGGATGCCGATGAGCGGAGAGCCCCCTCGCAACGCTGCCGGCACGTCGGGGCTCGCGTCGAAGAGAATCGTGAGCGGCCCGTCGAAGGCCATCAGTCGATTATGGAGCGGAGTGACGTTGGCGATCCAGTGCTCGGCACGGGCCCATTCATCGGTCAGGACCAGCATGGGTTTATCCGCATCTCGGCCTTTGAGTGCCCGGATCCGCTCCAACACCGCCGGCACGTTCGGGTCTCCTCCGAGGCCGTAGACGGTCGCCGTAGGGTACAGCAACACGCCCCCCTCGGACACCACCCGAGCTGCTTCGGAAACGCGATCAGAATGCATGGGCAGAGCTCAATTTTGGGCAGGTGGCCAGGCTGAAATCCCGCCCAACCATCCAACAGTCAACATCACCGCCGGCGGCGGGCCAACGTGGTTTGCCAGTTCGGGTCTTGGCGTTCGCCCGGGACGGTGGTGTGTAGGAGCTCATAGACGTTGAAGCCGTCCATGTCGGCAAAAATGAACAGGGCGCGGCCCTGGCCTGGCAGGTTGTTGTACTCCCAGATCTCGTGGGGGGCCAACTGGCGGTCGTAGGGCTTCGGGTCGATGTTGCTGGGGATACCGTATTTGAGCACGATGCGGCCCCGGTCGGTTTTCCAGCCTTCTCGGCGGGCTGTCGAATACCGCTCCTTGACGTACTGAAGGCGGCTGTAAAAGTCCTGCCGGCCTTCGTTGCCGGCTGTGGTGGGATCGCTGTCGCGTTTGCGCCAGAAGGCTACGAGATACTGCCGCTTATCGTCGATGGACGCCAGGTCGCCAATGGCCCGGCGTTCGCGGTCCGTTGCGATCACCTTGATATGATCGATGTTCTCTTCGATCTCGTCCTCGGGCATACCGGCGAACAAACTCGTCTCGTACTCCTGGTCGACAAAGCCGGCCTGGGCTACTTGCTCCACCTCGGGGTTGTACACGAAGAACTTCTGGTTTTGCTCGACGATCGCCTCGTTGTCGGCGTTGAGCAGCACGAGGTTGAGGACGTAGGAGCCGGACGGGACGTCGGCCAGGTCGAACGTACCGACGATCACATCGGTAGGCCGGCCCAGACGCGTGGTGCGGCGCGATAAGTCGAAGACGGGGAGGGAACTGCTGCCGTCCGTGACGAACGCGTAGGTCGTGTACGTCGAGTCGCTCTGCAGGGCTTGGTCGACGCCGTAGGCCTCCGTGTAGTAGTAGAGCTTGGTGAGCCCGCGCCCGAAGAGCTGGTTCGGGTTCGGGTTGATGACGAGGCCGTTTTTGTAGAACGGATTTTCCCGGTCTTGCGAGCGGATAATCTGGGAGGCCAGCGTCAGCGCCGAGAGTTGAACTTGGCCGCTGGTTGCATAATCAGGAACGACCACATCGCGTTGAACGGCCGTCGGGGTGCCATCGGCTTCGAGCCGGCGCACCGTGAGCTCGTATTCGCCCGGTTCGACCGGGACACGCATTTGGTGAACGAAATTCTGCCCGGGTTGGATCGCCGACGTGTCCGCGATCGAGAAGCCAAGGTTCATGGCGTCCGCCCAGACGGGGCCGGCGGTGGTGGAATCGAAGACGGCAACGCTACTCCGGTTGAGCTCGAGACCGACGGGCAGCGAGCCGCGAAAAACGCCCAGCGTGTCTGCCTCAAACGGGACCGTGTTGGCCTTGAAGGCGAGGTAGATCTCGAGGAGGGATTCGTCATCGTCGTAGGCAAACGTGCCGACATCGATGCCAAAACTCTGGGCCTGAGCAGTAGAGGAGACGGCCCCGAAGGCACACAGTGCGCAAGCGAGCGAACCGGCTAGGTGGCGGAGGCGGAAGGTCATGAGAGTCGTGGGTACGGTGGAAAAAGCCGGCGTAAGTAGCGGAAGATGTACGCCTTCGGCAAGGCAAAAGGTCGGGGACGAGAGGTGAATTCTTGTGAGAGGCCGGCTGATCTGAAAGGCGGGAGATCGATGCGGTGTAGCTACGTCAATCGTTGATTTATACCGCGTCAACCGTCAAGCCAGGCTCCATCTGCCCTGGGGCTTCCGTCCATGCTTGTCTGGGCAGCGGTGGTATATTGAGCGGTCTAGTCCCAACGCCCCGACGCACCTCCCATGAAATTCCCGCTCGTCCTCTCACTCACGATTGCGCTGCTGGCTACCGTATTCGCCCTGCAAAACTTGCAGCCGGCAGACGTGCGCATTGGGCCCTATCTCTTCACGGGCCCGCTCGCCCTGGTGCTCCTGCTGACTCTAGCGATGGGCGTGCTCGTCGGCTACCTCGCCAACGTGCCCCGCCGGCTCCGCGCCCGCAAACGTATCCACCAACTCGAAGCCGAAGCGAAAAAGCCGACGCCTGGTGGGGTGATGGGAGGCGAGCCGTCGCCGGCAGACCTGGACCGGCCCATTGGGGGAGACGGATAGTCGTGTGGCACTTGTCGCACGGTGGCAGAGCATGGCGGCAGACGTGGTAGGCTGAGTTGCCACACTGGCACACCTGGCACAGAGCCACACCATGTGGCACATGTTGCAGAGTGGCAGATGTGGCAAGTATCTGACCGTCAACCACCCAACCACCCAACCACCCAACCACCCAACCACCATGTCAGTCGTCACTGAACCCGTTGCGAAAGCGAAATCCGTCCGGCTCGTCTCGCTCGATGCGTTTCGGGGGGCGACGATCATCGGGATGATTTTGGTCAACAATCCGGGCTCGTGGGCGAATGTCTATGCCCCGTTGTTGCACGCCGAATGGCACGGGTGGACGCCGACGGATCTCGTTTTCCCGTTTTTCCTTTACATCGTCGGCATCGCGATTCCGTTGGCGTTTGGGAAGTACCTCGCTCGGGGCGATAGCCGAGGCATGCTGCTGCGCAAGACCGTGAAACGCTCTGCCATTCTGTTTGGCCTCGGCGTGTTCATGGCTGCCTTCCCGTTCATCACGTTCGAGCCGGATTTTGGGCTACGGCCCGGTCTGGAGCGCCTGCGGATCATGGGCGTGCTCCAGCGGATCGCACTGTGCTACCTCGCGGCGGCCGTGCTTTTTCTCTATGCCAAGCCTCGCACCGAGTGGATCATCGCCGCCGCCTTGCTGCTCGGCTATTGGGCGGCGATGATGCTGATCCCTGTGCCTGGATATGGCGCTGGGCAAATCGACATCCCCGAAGCGAACCTCGCTGCGTACCTCGACCGGCTCGTGCTCACGGAAGCACACCTCTGGGCCGGCGCCGACCGCATGTGGGACCCCGAGGGTCTCTTCAGCACCCTGCCGGCCATCGTGACGACGCTAATCGGGGTCTGGGCCGGCCGGCTGTTCTCGGCGGACCTGTCGCCGGTTGACCGCACAGCGAAGCTGTTCGTGTACGGCTTTGCCATGCTGACCGCCGGCTACCTGTGGGCGTGGGCGTTCCCGCTCAACAAGGCGCTCTGGACGAGTTCGTACGTACTGTTCACCGCCGGCATCGCTCAGTGCGTCCTTGCGGTATGCTACTGGTTCGCCGACGTGCAGGGCCGGCAGCGCTGGACGATTCCGCTTCAGGTGTACGGCGTCAACGCGATCACGGTGTTCTTCTTCAGCGGCCTCGTGGGCAAGGCCCTCTACCTCATCCGCATCGCCCAACCCGATGGATCGTCCCCGACCATCAAAGGCCTCCTGTACGACGCCGTGTTCGTCCCGTTAGGCCCGCCCAAGGTCGCATCCCTACTCTTCGCTCTCACCTGGATCACCGTCTGGTTTGGCGTCCTCTGGGCGATGTGGAAACGCGGCCTCGTGGTGAAGGTGTGAGCGGCTCGTGTTGCAGGTGTGGCAAGGAGTTGCGGCTAGGGGCTGAGGAGCAAAGGGGATAGAGGTAGGGCCGGAAACGCTAAATTCGTTTGACTACATCCAAGGCTGCATCAATCTTCTCAGCCCCTCAGCCCCTCAGCCCCTCAGCCCCTCAGCCCCTCAGCCCCTCAGCCCCGCTAGACAAGCCCCAACGCGGCATGCCGTTCGGCGAGCGCAGCAGCAACCAAGGCGCGAACGGCCGGCGATTCTGCAGTCTCCACCGTTCGGACTTTGACGTGACGCAGTTTCTTTCCGGTGCCTTCGAGTAGCCCCTCCGGATCCGAGACGTTCACGCCGTGCCAGAAGCCGAGGTTGACATAGCCTTTCTGCGGCGAGACGTAGACGTGCGATTCGCTCATCTTCTTCGGTCCGACCCCATACGACGCTGCCTTGTCGCCCAACCGGACGACTTCAACCGCCTCCGGAAAGTCGTCCAAAATGATGCGCCGAAGTGCCCGGGCAATCTCCGCGACACGCGGCGGCTGGTCGCTCGTGCGTTCGGAGAGTAGATCGTCAAAAGAACCGAGACGGGCCATTGGGTGTGGCAGATGTTGCAGGGTGGCAGGTGTGGCAAGGTTGCCGCACTGAGAGGAATATGCCACATTGCACCATCTGCTACAAAGCCACACGCACTGTGGCAGGTGTTGCAGGGTGGCAGATGTTGCAGTCATCTTCAGCCACACAGCCACACAGCCACACAGCCACCTCACACCGTCCGGCCCTTCCACTTCACCCGTCCCGTCCAGTGCGCCAGGGCCGAGTCGAATTGCAGGACGGCGGCGAGGGCGAAGCTGACGGGGGCGAGAAGCGTGAGCCAGAACGGGAAGCGGCCGAACCGGTCCGTGATGAACTTGCCGAGGTAGAGCGCGCCGAGGAACCACCACGACAGCCACGGGCCGGCCACCCAGACGCTTACGAACATCGTGAAGAGCAGCACGAACGAAATCACCGTTCCGCCGAGGAGCAGATACGCGTTCTTCCGAAACCCCTGCCACGCGTCGGAGAACGACGTATACATCCAGACGGAGATCTCGTTTTGCACGTCGAGCATGTACGGGTGGATGCCGTTGGCCTGAAAGTAGCGCCCGATCATTACGTCTTCGAGCACCTCGTCTTTGTGCGCCTCATGCGGTTCAAGTTCTTGGTAGTGCCGGCGGCGAACCATCCAGAATTGCCCGTTCACAGCTCCGAGCGACCGTAGCGGCAGCCACCGTACGAGAGGCCATGGCAAGCTTGAAATCAACACGTACGGTACGAGGCTGACGAGCATCAGCCCGCCGCCGCGCAACTGGTTGAACCCGGTCAATACGCTGTTTTCCGGCAGGGCGTGAAAGCGCGCTACGAGCCGGCTCAGCGCATCTGGGTCGGCGAGCTTGGTATCGGCATCGAGGAACATCCACACGTCGCCCGTGGCGTGCCGAGTGGCCTGGTACAGCGCGTGTACCTTCCCGACCCATCCCGGAGCTGGACCGGAGCCTTTGAGTCCTCGGATCTGTGCTCCGCCAGCGTCCTGGCTGGCGTGCTGTTGGATGACATCCCACGTGCCGTCTTCCGAGCCGTCGTCATACACGAGGACATCGAAGTTCGGGTAATTCTGCTCGGCCAGAGACGGGAGGAGCCGGCCTAGATTCGTCTCTTCGTTACGGGCCGGAATCAGCACGGTCACGCTGGGTTGCGGGCTGCCTGCCCGGCCTCGGTAGCTGCGCACGAATACCAGGTTCATCAGCAGCGTCAGCAAAAAGAGGCCGTGGACGACGGCGATGGCGAGGAGCATAGGGTGGGTGTCGCGTCCGCGGTGCGTGGTGGAGGGCGTGCTAGTCGGGGGTCGGTGCGCGCTTCAGCGTCGCCATCGTTCGTTGGGGCTGAGACGGCCGTCGAACACGGTTCGAACGTTGGCATCGCCAGGGCGCACGGTGTGCAGGCGGGTGAGGACGGCGTTCAGACGGTCGCGTTCCGTGCCATCGCTCTCCGGGTAGGCCTCGCCGGCTCCCAGGATCACGGTGGGCAGGTTTTCCCCCCACCACGTGACATGAATGCCGACGGGCCACCACAGCTTTTCGGGAAAAATGCGGTCGAGTTTGGCGAAGCTCTTCGTGGGCAATTCGCCCAGGCCATCCTCTGGTGGGTGGAGGATGCCTTCGGGGAAGTAGAACAGGACGGTTTCCGGCCGCTCGCGCATTTGCCGGGCCGTTTCGCGGATCGTGAGGAGCCGGCGCTTGGGGTTGTCTTCCGGAAACGAGAGCGCGCCCTGGGCCTTGAAAAACGGGAAGGCATCGAGGTCGGCCATCCACGTCAGCGAGTAGCGGCCGAGCAGTTCGCGGGCGACGTACCACGCGAGGTATCCGTCGTAGAAGTTGAAATGGTTGGCGTAGAGCACCACGGGCACGTCGGCCGGCAGGTCGGGCAGTGCCCCCGCCCACACGATGCGCCGAAACGACCGCTTCAGGTCGCGCAGGATGAGCCGGCGGATGGGCCGTTCGAGAAGCCGATGGGTAAGAGGCGTGGTGGAGGCCAAAGAGCTGGGGCTTGCGGGATGCTTGCGGGATTGAAGTGTACCGGGCGATGCCGTGAGCGAACCGAGTGCTCTCGGCGAGTATAACGCGCTCCGCCGTTCCGCGTCTACCCAACCAGCCAGTCACTCGTGTCTTCTGATCCGTCTCCGGTCCTTGCTATCCGCCCCCCGGAGTATTTCCCGCGCCTCGAATATCTCGCCTTGATGCAGTCGGTGGATCGGTTCGTGGTGGCCGACACGGTGCCGTACAGCCGGCAATCGTATCAGAACCGCACGAAGGTGCGCAATCCTGCCGGCTGGCAGTGGCTGAGCGTGCCCTTACAGGGCGGTCAGCGCGGTGAGCCCATCTCTGGTGCCTTGATCGACACGAATGCACCGTGGCCGGGCAAACACTTTCGAGGCCTCGAATACAACTATCGAACGAGCCCCTACTTCGAGTTCTACGAAGCCGACTTGGCTCCCATCTTCGGGGCGGATTGGACTACGCTCGGTGCGCTCACCGTGCGCTCCGTGCAGTTCCTCACCGATGCATTCGATCTCGATGTGGAGGTGATGCTCGCCAGCACACTTCCGGGCCGGCCGGATTCGTTGGACGCCATCTGGGCCGCTCTCGGAAAGCCGTCCTTACGTGCCTTGCCAGACACGGCCGGCCGAGATGCCCGCGCTCTGGGCATCGACCTCGACGTGCTCGATTACGCGTCCCCGACGTACCATCAGAACTTCCCCGGCTTCGAGCCCGATTTGTCTGCTTTGGATGCGTTGTTCAATCACGGGCCGGCCGCGCGAGGATTTTTGTAGAATGGGGTCGGACCCCCTCGGATGTGCCGCTGCCGGCGGTC
>JBCDHV010000075.1:0-11341 GCA_038749615.1 Bacteroidota bacterium | reverse complement strand
TGGGTGGTTGGGTGGTTGGGTGGTTGGGTGGTTGGGTGGTTGGGTGGTTGGGTGGTTGGGTGGTTGGGTGGTTGGGTGGTTGACGGCCTAGATAATTGCCACATCTGCCACCATGCAACACCTGCCACACGGTGTGGCCCTGTGGGAAGGTGGCTATGTTGCAGAGAGATCTTGGCGTACCAACCCTGCTGCGTCTGCCACAGGGCCACCATGCAACAACTGCCACAGTGTCCCTGCTACACTCCCCTTACTTCGCATCAAAGAACTGAACGCTGAAGTACTCCGCGTCGTCGGTCCAGACGTGCCGGCGGGTGAACCAGGGGGCGGCAAGGGTTGCGAATCCGTCCAAGGTGTATTTGTACGAGCTCTCGGTGTGCCAGCGCTCGCCCTCGTAGAACGGGATAGGCCGGCCACACATCAGCGGGGTTTGATCTCGGAGGCTCACGAGATGCATCTCTACCCGTCCTTCCGCTTCATTCCAGACGGCTTCATGGCGGAACCCGGCAGGGTCGAACGAGCCGGCGAGTTCGCGGTTGATGCGGTGCACTAGATTCAGGTTGAAGGCCGCGGTGACCCCCTCCGGATCGTCGTAGGCGCGCTCTAAGGTTTCGCGGTCCTTTTTCAGGTCCACGCCGATCAGCAGGCTCCCGGCCGGCCCAGCAACCTGAGCGGCCTGTTGGAGAAACGCCTGCGCCTCACTCGGCTCAAAGTTGCCAATCGTCGATCCTGGGAAGTAGACGATGCGCTTTTGGACGGCTTTGGACGGCTCTGGGATGTCGAAGGGCTTCGTGTAATCAGCCGCAACGGGCAGGATCTCTACGTCAGGGTACAGGACACGTAGCGCGGCTGCAGTCTCTAGCAGATGAGACTCCGAGATGTCGATGGGTACGTAGCCGGCTAGATCGTCGAGGTGATCGAGCAGCAACCGCGTTTTCAAACTGCTTCCACTGCCAAATTCGATCAACAAGGCGTCAGGACCAATGGCCTTCGCCATCTTCTTGATCTCGGCCTGCATGATGCCCATTTCAGTACGCGTCGGGTAGTACGCGTCAAGCTCCGTGATCTGGTCGAACAGCTTGGAGCCGGCAGCATCGTAAAAATACTTGGGCGACGTTTTTTTGGGGAGGCTGGTGAGGCCTTCAAGGAGATCGGCGAACATGCGTCTGGATTGTGTAGACGGGAAAAAAGCAATCTGGTAGAGGCCTTGCATGCAAGGCCTCTACAGGGTTGGCGGCTTCGTTCAGCAGAGCAGCAAACCGGTCTTTGTCTTCTCAAACATCCCGGGCTACGCGGACGCCCATGAATTGCCAGCGGCTGTGGCTAGGGAAGAAGTTGCGGTAGGTGGGGCGGATGTGCGATTTCGACGTGGCGCAGGAGCCGCCGCGCAGGACGTACTGGTTGGCCATGAACTTGCCGTTGTACTCGCCGAGGGCACCGGGAGCCGGACGGTAACCGGGATACGGAGCATAGGAGCTTGATGTCCATTCCCAGACATCACCGTAAAGTTGAATCAGTTCGTCTTCGCCGGCTACGCCTGTGAACGGGACTGGGTGGAAGTACTCGTCGTCTGCGAAGTGGCCACGGATCGGTTGCCCTTGCGCGGCAACTTCCCATTCGAACTCGGTGGGCAGCCGGCCGCCGGCCCAGCGGGCGTAGGCGTCCGCTTCAAAATGGCTGATGTGGCAGACCGGAGCGTGCAGATCTACCGGACGATAACCCGCCATCGTGAAGTTGAACGGCCGGCTCTCTTCCATCCGCCAGTACATCGGCGCAGCCCAGCCTTCGGCCTCGACGGTGCTCCAGCCCTGGCTGAGCCACAACTCGGGCCGGCGGTAGCCCCCGTCTTCGATGAAGTCGAGGTATTCGCCAGCAGTCACAGGCCGGGTCGCCAACTCGAACGGGTGGAGGAACACGCGGTGGCGGGGGCCCTCATTGTCGTACATAAACGACTCGCCAGTGTGGCCGATCTCGTACATCCCTTCGTCGAATGCTTTCCAGCCCATCTTGGGAGGCACCACGGCCGGCAAGGCCGGTGCCGGCGCGTAGACCGGACGAAGCGGGTTGACCGAGAGCACATGCTTGAAATCCGTCACCATCAGCTCCTGATGCTGCTGCTCGTGATGCAACCCGATCTCGATCAAACTATGCAGGTTCTCGGTCTCCGGATGGTCGTCTATCGACTCGATCAGCCGGCGCATGTGCTCGTCTACGTACTGGCGGTAGGCAAAGACCGTCTCGACGGTTGGGCGGGTCAGCAGCCCGCGTTCGGCCCGGGTGTGGCGCTCGCCGGCCTGGATGTAGTAGCTGTTGAAGAGAAAGGCGAACTCTGGGTGCATGACCTCATACGTCGGCACGTGCGGCCGCAGCACGAAGGTCTCGAAGAACCAACTCGTGTGTGCGAGATGCCACTTGGTTGGGCTGACATCGTCCATACTCTGCACGACGTAGTCTTCCGTCTCCAGGGGCTCGCAGAAGCGCTCGGTGAACTGGCGGACGGATGCGTACTGATCGAGAAGATCGGTCGAGGGCGTGGCTAGAAGAGGCATAGGGGCGTGGGGTATCCGTGACGTGGTAGAACGTTAAACCTACATGCCCGTGGTTGATTAGTTCACCCCTGCCCACTCTTGAACTAGTTGAAACCTCACGAATGAAGCCGAATTCAGCATTTACATTACTAGTTGCGTACGTCTCCTTCCCACAGCTCGCGCACCTCCCACCAACCCATGCCCTCCGGCTACTTCCCGCCTCGGGCCCTTCGCGCTACGTCTCTACCAGGTTTCTCAAGAATGCCGTCATTTATCGCGCGGTCTCTCACCGTGTGCCCGGTCCTCGTGTGTGCCCTTTGTCTCTTGCTCACACGGTCGGCCTCTGCGCAACAAGCGCCCAGCTTTTCATCCCAGCGAGGCTTCTACGAAGCGCCGGTCTCCATCGCCCTAACGAGCGATGCGACGATCTACTACACCCTCGACGGATCTGAACCTTCCACGAGCAACGGGCAACGCTACAGCGCGCCCATCAACATCAACGGCACCACCGTGCTCCGAGCAGTAGCGGTGGCCGGCAACGGGGCGCAGAGCCGCGTCGAGACCCATACCTATCTCTACCTGCGCGACACCAAGAACCAGCCGAGATCCGTCGCGGGATGGCCCAGAAACAACTACCCTCTCGGCTTCTTGCTCAACGGCGACGGCTCGCGCAATTTCTTTGCTGGCCAGCACGACTATGGAATGGACCCAGACATCGTAGCGGCCTACGGCGCGGATCTCGACCAAGGATTACGCGAGATTCCCACGTTATCGATTTCGATGCCGCGTTGGGCCTACTGGGAAGCGCAAAATGCTGCGGATCCAAAGATCATGCACGCGGCGTCGGTCGAGTTGCTGTTTCACGACAAACCAGCGGACAACGAGCAGGTCAACGCCGGCCTCGAAGCGCACAGCGATCCGCAAATGAAGCGCTCGCTTCGGCTAGCTTTTCGGGAGGAGTTGTACGGCGACGCCAAGTGGGAAACGAAGCTGCTCAAGCAGTTCATCCGCAACGGCGACACGGCCACCGACAAGCTCGACCGGCTCGTGCTACGCGCCGGTAAAGACCGCTCGTGGGCGATGGTGCACGCGCAAGGCAAGGTGGCGTACACCCGCGACCAGTTCGCCCGGAGCACGCAGATCGACATGTCTGGCTTCGGTGTGCACGGCGCCTTCGTGCATCTCTACATCAATGGACTCTACTGGGGCCTCTACAATGCAGCCGAGCGCGCCGACGAGCATTTCTGGAGTACGTACTTCCCTGGCACGGACGAGCAGTTCTACAGCGTCAGCTCTGGTGTCGGGCGCGATGGCAACCCCTCGCTCTACCGGCGCATCATCGGCGAGTTGATCCGCCGCAACTTGGGCGAGCGCGACAACTACAACCGCGTCGCTGACGTAGTCGATATCGATGCCTTTGCCGATTACATCGCCCTCGCGTTCTACATCGGCTATGCAGACTGGCCGCACAACAACTATTGGGCTGGCGTGGGTGGAACGGACCCCAAACTGCGCTACGTGGTCTGGGATGCCGAGTGGTCCTGGACGCCGCTCTACGGCGGCGGCGATGGCGCGCGCGTCCACCCGAACTTCGTACGCGGTGGCCAAAGCGACTGGTGGCCGGAAATCCCGGCCATCTGGCGCGAGCTGATGGCCAGCTCCGAGTTTCAAATGGCCTTTGCTGACCGGGTCTACAAGCACGTGTCCCCCGGTGGTGCGCTCACAGACGAAGCCAGCCGGCAACGCTGGGCCGAGTTGAACGCGTACATCGAGAACGCTGTCGTCGCCGAGTCGGCCCGGTGGGGTGACACCGCTGAAGCTTCCGGCTTCCCGACCTACACGCGCGACCGCGACTGGCGCGAACAAGTCGCCTACGTCGACAGCCGCATCCAGGGCAATGCAGACCGGCTCCTTCGCGTACTCCGAGAGCAAGGCTACTATCCCTCGATCGATCCTCCGACGGTCAACTTGCCGGGCGGCGTCATTCCCCCCGGCCAACCGCTCGAATTGCGCACCGGGCAAGGCGAAGTCGTGTTCACCACAGACGGCACCGATCCGCGTCTACCTGGCGGTGGGCTCAACCCTGTCGCCCAGCGCGCTGGTGCAGGAACGGCTTTTGGCGTCGTTACCCCGCTCACGATCAAGGCGCGCGTCCAGAACGGAAGCGAGTGGAGCGCGCTCTTCGAAGCCGAGTACGTGCCGACGCAAGACTTCAGCGGCTTGATGATCAACGAGATCATGTACCAGCCGCAAGGCGATGCAGATGCCGAGTACGTCGAACTCCACAACACGGGCGCTTCGGCCCTCCCGCTGGCCGGCGTTCAATTTGCCGATGGCATCAGATACGACTTTGGGCTGAGCGATGTGATCGAGGCCGGCGACTACGTGGTTCTGGCGCGCGATGCGGCAGCGTTCGAGCAGGCCCACGGGTTTGCTCCTTTCGGGGCCTTCCAAGGCCGGCTGGACAACGGCGGCGAACTGCTGATGCTCATCGACCAGTCTGGCACGGTCATCGACAGCGTCAAATACGACGATGATCTCCCGTGGCCCGTCGAAGCCGACAGCCTGGGGCCGTCCCTCGAGCTCGTCGACCCGGCGCTCGACAATGGGATTTCGACCTCGTGGCTCGCCTCGAAAGTTGGCGGAAGCCCCGGGCAACCGAATGCGCCGAACCAGCCGCCCGTCGTGAGCCTGTCGCTCTCGGCTCCGGAGGTCCAGCCCGGTCAAGCCGTCCAGATCACCGTGGACGCCACGGACCCAGACGGGCAGGTCCAACAGGTGGCCTTCTTCTCCGGCACGGAGAAACTCGGCGAGGCTGACGCGGCATCGTTCACCTTCGATTTCGTGGCACCGGCCGTCGGGACGTACGCGCTCCGTGCGGAAGCGACCGACAACGGTGGATCGCTAGGCCTCAGCGGCCCGAGCACCCTCTTTGCCGGCTCGTCCAACCCGTGCTCGCCGCAGCCGGCCGATCTGTTCTTCAACGAGATCAACTACAACAGCGCCGCGAGCCTCGCCTCTGACGATTGGGTCGAGTTGTACAACAACACAACGGACCGCATCGACCTGACGGGCTGGACATTCAAAGACAGCCACGACATGAGCGCCTACGTGGTGCCGGCGGGCGTCTTCGTCGAGCCCGGAGGCTACATCGTGCTCGCTGAAAACCTCACCTCGTTCGATGCGGCCTACGGTGCCGGTGTGGAACGGATCGGTGGCTACAACGGCTTCAAGCTGGACAACGGCGGCGAGACGATCCGGCTCTACGCCCCCACGGGTTGCCTGGTCGACGAACTGGCCTACGACGACGAAGACCCCTGGACCCCGGAAGCTGACGGTACGGGGTTCACGCTCTCGCTAGCCCGGACGACATACAACGCCAACCTGCCGGTCAACTGGATCGCCTCGTCGGATATCGGGGGCACGCCCGGTGCGCTGAACTTCCCGCTCACGACGGACACAGAGACGAGCACGGTCCCGACGGATCTCACGCTGGAGACCGGCTATCCAAACCCGTTCGTCCACTCAGTGACGCTGCCCTACGCCTTGCCAGAACCCAGCGACGTCCTGCTGACGGTCTACGATGTGCTCGGGCAACGCGTCGCCACGCTGGAGGCTGGGCCGATGCCAGCCGGCCGGCACGAGGCCACGTGGGAAGCAGGCGCACTGGCAGCCGGCACCTACTACGTCGTGCTGGAAACGCAAGCCGGCCGGCGGACGGGTAGTGTATCGCTAGTGCGGTAGGCTTCTTAGAGAGGGAGCGACGCCAGGAAGCTGAAGGACTTCCTGAGCACCACAGCTAGAGGCGCCTAGAGGGAAAACGATTCCCCGCAGGCGCAGGTGCGCGAGGCCTGTGGATTGTCGAAGTGGAAGCCTTTGCCTTGGAGGCCGTCCGTGAAGTCGAGGGTCGAGCCGGAGAGGTAGAGGTAGCTCTTCAGGTCGAGCCGGACGCGGATGCCGCCGAATTCCATCTCACGGTCCGTCGGGTCGACGGTGGTGTCCCATCCGAGGTCGTACGTCAGGCCGGAGCATCCACCCGGCATCACGCCGATGCGCAAGAAGGACGCCTTGAGATCGACGCCTTCACGGATGGCTGTGAACCGGATCCGGTCGAGTGCGCGGTCGGTGACAGAGATCGTGGGCTCCGTCGTGGTAGCGTCCGTGGTCGTGGCGTCCATGTAATCGGTTCAGTTGGTGGGCGTAGGGGCGGTTCAACGCCCCAGCCGTCGGATTGGGTTCCAGCGGGTTGGGCGGTTCCCTCATTGCACGGGGTTGGATGAAGCACGCGAGGCAAGCGTTACGAGACGCCTGTGGTCTCCTGAAGATCGGACGCCATTCGCGTCAACTTCACATTTCCTTCAGAAACGTCTGCTAAAGACGAACGTGTAAACTCGTGTTTACACTTTACAGCGGTAACTTGCTGTAACGTAAACTCAGGTTTACGCACAGAATTAGTGCCGGCACGCGCTCCTCTTCCCCATCTCCTGCCGAGGCGTGCCCAGATCGAATACACCATTTGTCTTGAGGTTGGTGCGTAGCGCATCTCGCGCTCATCCAACACCCGATCTAACACTCTATCCAACACTGTGTGCTCGATGCAGCACCTGGATTGTATCCTCGCACCCTGTATTCCCGCGCTATGAGCAACTATACCGAAGCAGAACTCGCACAAGACCTAGAGTCTAGCGACTACAAGTACGGGTTCTACACAGACATCGAGACGGAGAAGGCCCCTCCCGGCCTCAACGAAGGCGTGATCCGGTTCATCTCGGCCAAAAAGGAAGAGCCAGAATGGATGCTGGAATGGCGGCTCAACGCTTTCCGCCGCTTCCAAGAAATGGAAGAGCCGGACTGGGCCCACGTCACTTATCCGCCCGTCGATCTCCAGTCGATCTCCTACTACGCGGCCCCCAAGACTGGGCCGAAGTACCAGAGCCTCGATGAGGTAGATCCTGAACTGCTGCGCACGTTCGAGAAGCTTGGCATCCCGATCGACGAGCAGAAGGCGCTGGCCGGCGTCGCGGTGGACGTGGTGATGGACAGCGTGTCCGTGGCTACGACGTTCAAGGAAACGCTGAGAGAAGCCGGCGTCATCTTCTGCCCGATCAGCGAAGCCATCCGGGAGTACCCGGAGTTGGTGAAGAAGTACATCGGCTCGGTGATTCCGCCGACGGACAACTACTACGCCGCGCTCAACTCGGCGGTCTTCTCCGACGGGTCGTTCTGCTACATCCCGAAGGGCGTCCGCTGCCCGATGGAGCTCAGCACGTACTTCCGCATCAACGAAGCGAAGACGGGCCAGTTTGAGCGCACGCTCATCATCGCCGAGGAAGCGTCGTACGTCAGCTACCTCGAAGGCTGCACGGCCCCGATGCGGGACGAAAACCAGCTCCACGCGGCCGTCGTTGAGATCGTCGCGCACGAGGATGCCGAGGTCAAGTACTCGACCGTGCAGAACTGGTATCCCGGCGACAAAGACGGCAAGGGCGGCATCTACAACTTCGTGACGAAGCGTGGGCTCTGCGCCGGCGACCGTTCCAAGATCTCTTGGACGCAGGTCGAGACCGGCTCGGCTGTGACGTGGAAGTACCCGAGCGTCGTGCTCAAGGGAGACGACACGGTGGGCGAATTCTACTCGGTGGCCGTGACGAACAACTACCAGCAGGCCGACACGGGGACGAAGATGATCCACCTCGGCAAGAACACGAAGAGCACGATCATCTCGAAGGGGATCAGTGCCGGCTCCAGCCACAACAGCTACCGGGGCCTCGTCAAGATCGGACGGCAAGCAGAGAACGCACGCAACTTCTCCCAGTGCGACAGCCTCCTGCTCACCGATCACTGCGGCGCGCACACGTTCCCGTACATCGAAGTCCGCAACCCCTCCGCCGTCGTCGAGCATGAAGCCACGACGTCGAAGGTCGGCGAAGACCAGATCTTCTACTGCCAGCAGCGCGGGCTCGACGAAGAGAAGGCGATTGCCCTCATCGTCAACGGCTACTGCAAAGAGGTCTTCCGGCATCTCCCGATGGAGTTCGCCGTCGAGGCCCAGAAACTTCTCACCATCAGTCTAGAAGGGAGTGTCGGATAGGGCACAAGGTGGGCTGGTTGGCAGGTGGGTAGGCACTGTTTCTCCTCACTGTCCAGCGCGCCCACCGACCTATCCACCAACCCACCTTACCAACAGCATTATGATCTCCATCAAAAACCTCCACGCTGAGATCGAGGGCAACAAGATCCTCAAGGGCCTCAGCCTCGATGTCAAGCCGGGTGAAGTCCACGCCATCATGGGGCCGAACGGCTCTGGGAAAAGCACCCTCGGAAACGTCCTGGCCGGGCGTGAAGAGTACGAAGTCACCGACGGATCGATCACCTTCGAAGGCGAAGACCTGCTCGAAATGGACCCGGAAGAGCGCGCACAAGCCGGCCTCTTCTTGGCCTTCCAGTACCCGATCGAGATTCCGGGCGTGACGATGAACACGTTCCTCAAGGAAGCGGTCAACGCGGTACGCGAAGGACGCGGGCAAGAGGCCCTCTCGGCTATCGAGTTTCTCAAGATGATGCGCGAGAAGCAGTCGGTCATCAACATCGACGAGTCGCTCACGCGGCGTGCGGTCAACGAAGGCTTCTCCGGCGGTGAGAAGAAGAAGATGGAAGTGTTCCAGATGGCCATGCTGGAGCCGAAGCTCGCCGTGCTGGACGAAACCGACTCAGGTCTCGACATCGACGCGCTTCGCATCGTCTCGGAAGGGGTCAACCGGCTCCGGGCAGAGAATCGCTCCTTCATCGTCATCACCCACTACCAGCGCCTGCTCGACCTCATCGTGCCGGACTTCGTCCACGTGCTCTATCAAGGCCGGCTCGTCACGTCTGGCGACAAGAACCTGGCGCTCGAACTCGAGGCCAAGGGGTACGACTGGGTGAAAGAAACCTTCGGCGAAGAAGTCCCGGCGTAACCGTTCCTGCAGTACGAGAAGCTGCCCTTCGACATCCATAATCTGCATTCCGAAATGCCCATCACTGCCCCAAAGCGCGTTTCCGTTCCGGCCCCGCCGCGTGCTTCCGTTGCGGTCAAACCCGCTGACTTGAAAGACCAACTCGTCGAGCAGTTTGGCGACGCTCAGACGCGCCGGCTCTCGACGGACACGCCCTACCTCCGCACGATCCGGGAGGAGGCGATCAAGGCGTTCGACCAGCTCGGTTTTCCAACCAAGCGCGATGAAGCTTGGCGCTACACGAACCTCCGCCCGATTCTACGTGGAGGATTCGAGGTCGCCGAGCCTGCACTCGTGCCGGCCGACATCGATCTCACGCCTCACTTGATCCCGGGCCTGGATGCCTACCTGATGGTGCTGGTCGACGGCGTCTTCCGGCCCGATCTGTCCGATCTAGACGGCCTGCCAGACGAGGTCACGCTGCTGAACTTCACGGAAGCGTTCGAACAGGAGCCCCAGTTGACGGGCGAGCACTTCGCCAAGTACGCGGACCACACGGAGCGGGCGTTCGTTGCGCTCAACACCGCGTTTGCCACGGACGGGCTGTTCCTGCACGTGCCGGCTGGCTTCAAGCTAGAGCGGCCCGTGTTTGTCCTTTACCTCCGCCACACGACGGACGCCGTGCTTGCAAGCGCACGCAACCTCGTGATCGTCGAAGACGAGGCGGAAGCGACGGTGATCGAGTCGTTCCGGGTAGCCGGCGGGACCAAGTCGTTCCTCAATACGGTGACTGAGTTCTACGTCGGTGACAAAGGCCACGTGGAGCACTACAAGATCCAGAACGAAGGCGAAGAAGCGTCCCAGTTCTGCGCGACGCAGGCGTTCCAGGGTGGGCACAGCAAGTTCCACACCGTGACCGCAACGGTCGGCGGCCGGCTGGTCCGCAACGAGCTCGAAGTCCGGCACGGCGGTGAGTTCGTCGACACGCAGCTGCACGGCCTCTCGTTGCTCGAAGGCCAGGAGCATGCGGACCACTACACGCTGGTCCACCATGCGCAGCCCAACGGGCACAGCAACGAGCTGTACAAGAACATCCTCGATGACAGCTCTGAGCTCGTCTTCCGTGGCAAGCTGTTCGTGCACCCGCATGCACAAGTGACGAACGCGTACCAGTCGAACCAGAACCTGCTGCTCAACGACAACGCCTCGGCGGTTGCCCAACCGCAGTTGGAGATCTATGCCGATGACGTGCGCTGCTCGCACGGAGCCACAACGGGCCACGTGGAAGACGAAGCCGTCTTCTATTTCCGCGCCCGAGGCATTCCAGAGCGCCGCGCCCGCATCCTCTTGATGAAGGCGTTCCTCAGCGAAGTCACCGGATACCTCGAAAACGAGGCCGTTCAGGTCTACGTCGACGAGCTCGTGAACGTGCGCTTCGGCGCGTGAGCATCGCACCCCTTCCCTCATGCCAACTACGCTCACCTTCGACCCAACGGCCGTCCGGGCCGACTTTCCCGCGCTCGATCAGCACGTGAACGGGCAGCGGTTGGTCTACCTGGACAATGCGGCAACCTCACAGAAGCCGCGGCAGGTCATCGATGCGATCACGGCGTTCTATGCCGGCTCGAACAGCAACGTTCACCGGGGCGTGCACACGCTCAGCCAACAGGCGACGGACCTCTACGAGGCCGGCCGGCGCAGCGTGCAGCGGTTCTTGAATGCCGAGCATGAGCACGAGGTGATCTACACGCGTGGCACGACCGAAGCGATCAACCTCGTCGCCGACACGCTCGGCCGCACCGTGCTGAAAGCCGGCGACGAGGTGATCGTCACGGAGATGGAGCACCATTCGAACCTGGTCCCGTGGCATATGGCCTGCGA
>JBCDHV010000074.1:0-11381 GCA_038749615.1 Bacteroidota bacterium | reverse complement strand
GGCCATGATTCTCGTCCCGTCCCCGCTCCTGATCCTACCCTACATCTTCTTCCCCGAACGCCCCCTGGCCGGCCTTCCTTTCTACGGTGCCGCTCTCACGGGCTACTTCAGCCACTTGTTCGTCGATGGGCTCGTCGTGCGCATGCCGAAGCGGAGGAAAAAGTAGTGTTTAGTATGTAGTGTTCAGTGTTTGGATCTTCTTGCGGGTTGCATTCGGAGGCCAGCTTCAGACCTACCCGACCTCGAAAACGGCCGTCCATGCCGGGCTGCTCAGTCAGTGCTAAACACTAAATACCAAACACTAAACACCAATTGTCCGTCGCCCAGCGCCTCAAAAAGCTTGCGTCCGAAACGGCCATCTACGGGATCTCCTCCGTGGTGGGCCGGCTCATCAATTTTCCCCTCGCGTTCGTCTACATCAACGTGTTCGACGAGAGCGACTACGGGGTCGTTGGGTTGGTCTACGTGGCCGTCATCTTTTTGAACATCCTGTTTACCTACGGGATGGAGGCGGCTTACATGAAGTTCGCCACCGATGCCGGGGACGGTCCTGGCCGGCAGCGTGTCTTCAGCACCGTGATCTGGTCGCTCGCCGGCACAGCTGCCCTCTTCACGCTGCTGATCCTCGTCTTTCGGGATGCCTTTGGGGACTTAGTGGGCGTCCAGGCTCAGTGGTACCATTTGTTGTACTTGACCGCCGGCATTCTAGCCTTCGATACGCTGGCTGTCGTGCCCTTTGCCGATCTGCGTCTGGAGAGCCGGCCGTGGCGGTTTGCGGCGCTGAAGCTCGTGAACATCGGGCTGAACGTGGGGCTCAACCTCGTGCTCATCTTTGCACTCGATTGGGGGATCGAGGCGGTGTTCGTCGCCAATCTCGCCGCTTCAGGCGTCACGCTGGTCCTACTCGCTCCAGAACTGCTGGCGAAGTTGCGGCCTGTGTTCGACACGTCGCTCTGGCAGAACCTCGTGCGGTTTGGGTTGCCGTTCGTGCCGGGAGGTTTGGCCTACATGCTGGCCGACCGGGTGAACGTGTTCTTCCTCGAAGCGCTGTCGCCGGCTGACGTGGTGCGGCTCTACGGGGCCGATATCGATGTGGACCGCCTTGCAACGCAAGCGGCCGAAGCTGGAGCGGCTGCAGAAGCCCGGCTGGCTGGGTCCGGGATGTCGCCTGTGGAGATGGCAGCGCAGATAGCGGAGGCGTCGGATGCAGCCTACTCGCTGTACGTGGTGGGGGTCTTTCTCGGGGTGCTGAAGCTGAGCATTGCCGTGGTGTTGTTCACGCAGATGTTTCGGTTTGCCTGGCAGCCCTTTTTCCTTCAGCACGCCAAAGACGCCGACGCGCCTCGGCTCTTTGCGAAGGTGTTCACCGTGTTCACGTCGGTCGGGCTCTCAATCACCCTGGCCGTGTCGATGTTCGCGCAAGAGTTGGCGTCCATTCCGCTTCCGAACGGCGGGACGTTGATTCCGAAGACTTACTGGATCGCCTTGCCGGTTCTGCCGCTGGCGTTGCTGGCGTACGTGGCACAAGGATGGTACTACACGTTTTCGGCCGGCGCGTACCTCAAGGAGCGGACGCGCTATTTCATCTACTGCGCCGTGACAGGAAGCGCGGTCAGCATCGCCCTCAACAGCGTACTGGTTCCTCAATTCGGCATGTTGGGCGCTGTGGGGTCCACGTGCATCAGTTTCATCGGGATGGCGCTGATGTTGTTTGCGCTCGTGCAGCGCGTTTATCCCGTGCCGTACGAATGGGGGCGCGTGCTCACGCTCGTCGTTCTCGCCGCCGGCTTATTCGCCACGTGGGCGCTCGTGCCGGCTGCTCAAATCTGGTGGACGGAAGTGGCGATCCTGGCTGGGTTTGCCATCGTTGGCCTCGTGCTGATCCGTGCCGGTGCAAATACCCGAATCTTGCCTGATGCTACGGGGACGGTCTGATCCCGTGGTGCGTCCTTGCATTCCGGTCGCCGTGATGGATCACGGCGCTACGGTATCGGGACCATCCATGCCACCTGCGACCCGCTCACCCGCCACCTGAGCGCAGCGAAGCACCGAGCACTCGTAACCAATTCCCCGTACCGACCTGGCGGAGATCCTCATCGGTGAAGCCGGCGTTGCGGAGGGCCTCGAAAACCCTTGGATAGCCGGCCGCATCATCGAGGGCGGCGGGTACCATCGCGCCGTCAAAGTCGCTCCCAAAGGCCACGTGCTCGACGCCGACGCGGTCAGCAACGTAGCGCGCGTGCCGGGCAATGAGGTCTAGCGGCGTGTCGGCCTCTGTTTTGCCGTCAGGACGCAAATCCCCGACGTAAAACGTGATGCCGACGAGCCCACCCGATGCCGCGACGGCATCGATCTGCTTGTCGGTCAGGTTTCGGCTGGTTGGGGCGATGGCGTGCACGCCGGCATGGCTGACCACGAGGGGCCGGTCAGTGATGGATTCGACATCCCAGAAGCCCTGTTCGTTCAGATGGGCGAGATCGAGCAGAAGCCCTTTCGCGCTGCAGGCTGTGACGAGCCGTTTACCCGCTTCCGTGAGGCCTGGGCCAATGTCCGGCGTGCTCGGATAGCGAAACGGAACGCCGTGTGCAAATCGGTTTGGCCGGCTCCAGGTGAGGCCTACGCTGCGTAAGCCGGCGTCGTAGAGCCGGTGGAGTTCGTCGAGGTCTTCGTCGAGAGGGTCCGCGCCTTCGATGTGGAGCACAGCGGCGTGCGCTCCGCCTTCGATGGCTTCTTGGACGTCCTGAACGGACGTGGCCAGCACCACGCCGCCGGCGGAGTCGGATACGAGGGTTTGGACGCGGCGTACCGTGTCCCAGGCGAAGCGGTTGGCGTAACCGAAGTCGAGTGGATCCGCCAATTCCACAGCCCACCCATCGTCCGTCGAAACAGTGGTTTTCTGGTTAGGTGCTTCGGGGTCCGGGGGGATCCAGATGGCGTAGAGCCCCCCGATCATCCCGCCAGCCCGTGCTCTAGGCAAATCCAGATGTCCCCGCGCTGACGTGGTACGCTCGAAAAACGAACGGCCGGCAGCCCGGGGAGAAAGGTGAAGCTGGACGAGGGTGTCGTTATGCCCGTCGAAAACGGGGTACGGCGAGGAGAAGGGAGACATTCAGGGGTGGGAATGAAGTCAGGAGAGAATCAGACTCGTGGTGAGGACCCATGTTCGTTCAACCAAGGCGGTGCGATATCCGAAATCTGCATTGAGAAGGCGAGAACGCGGCCATATTCAAACGGAACTTCATGCGTCTAACCTTCAATCCGCCTATCGTTAGGCCTACACCACGCGTTTGATTGCGTCGGAATCCTCGGCCCGTGAAGGGGTTAGCGGATATTCTCACCACGCAGTCGACGCTTTGAGTGGGACGGTCTCGTCAGAGGCAATTCTTAGCGCGAGGCACGTTCCGCACATCCCAAACTCCAACGCCAGTACCAGTGACTAAAGCAGATATCGTAAACGAAGTGGCCAGCTCGACCGGCCTGACGCGCGCAGAGGCCGAAGCAGCCGTCGGCGCGACCCTGGACGCCATCACCGGCGGCCTGAAGAAAGGCGAGAATGTTGAATTCCGCGGTTTCGGCACGTTCAAGGTGCAACACCGCGCTGCCCGTACGGCCCGCAACCCCCGCACGAACGAAGAACTGACCGTGCCGGCCCGGTACGTGCCGTCCTTCAAAGTGTCGGACAAGCTGAAAAAAGAAGTCGACGGTTCGCTGAGCTAGGCTCGCAATCTTCTCTTCCCTGAGCCAGCTCTGGTCGCTGTCACGTGCGAGACCAGGGCTGGCTTTTTTTATGCCGGCTTCCTCTGGGGTATGTACTGGCCGGCACTGCTGGGAAGTGTATGGGGCAGGCCGTTTTTGACGTGGGATTTACGGTTTTGCCGGGCTCCTGAAAGCGGTTGGGACGTATGTGTTTTCTCAATCCATACATCGTGCTCGGTTGAAGCACCAGCCTTCCGTTTACCACGTTTTACCTGCCCGACATGGTTTGCCCCGACTGTGGAGCTAAGTTGTCTGATGAGGCCACGCAGTGTGATCTGTGTGGCACTATGATTGCCGCCGGCGACGCCTCAATGGCGCTTCCTGAAGAAATGGCCGAGCCTGTTCCTGGGGAATGCGACTTCTGCGGCCACCAGAATCCCTACAACGCTCGGTTCTGTAACCAATGTGGCTCTGCGCTCCCCGTGCAAGGGATGGGGGCAGACATGGGGCGCATGTCGAAGCCTCGCCGCATCCAGGCGGCGCTACGTCCTCCGCAACCGGCTGATGTACCCGCAGCACCTGTGCCGGCTCGCCTTCCGGACCGAGAGGAGGCCGTGGCAGAGGATCGCTCCAAGCGAGCGTCGGCTGCGCCTGGCGTGGGCAAGCAAGTGGCGCTGCTGATTGGGATCAGTCTAGCTGTAGTGATCGGACTGTTCGTCATCACCTCGTTCAGCCGCGACACGCCGGTGACGCCGCCGTCGAGCCCGATTGCCAACACGACATCTGGCGCCTCAGACGAAATTGTTGCGCCGCCGGCCCCACCACTCAGTGAAACCCTGGCCACCAGTGTCGAAGAAGCCGAAGCGTCCATCGAGGCTGCCAGTACGCTCCAAGAACGTCTGCAAGCTCAGCGGGAGTTGGTACGCCTCCTGGTCAACGGCGGCCGGCTGGACCTCGCCGCCGACGCACAGGAAGAGGTCGCTAGCCAGGTCGGTACGGCGACGGATTGGGCGACTGCCGGCCATCTGTTCTACGATTGGATGGATCAGCAGCAGGGAGCCGGCCGCGTCTACGCAGCGAAGAAAGCCATCGAGAACTACACCCGCTCGCTGAACATCGAGGACAACCCGGATGTCCGCACAGACATGGCCGTTGCCTACCTGAGCGATCCGGACAACCCGATGAAGGCCGTCGAGGAAACCAACCGAGTGCTGGAAGAGCATCCTGACCACATCCAGGCGAACTTCAACCGTGCGGTCATGCTCAACCAGATCGGCCGGACCGACCAAGCGCTAGAGCAAATCGACAAGGTCTTGGATCTTGCCGACGCCGGTTCCCCAATCCACACACGCGCCACGGCGTTCCGGGATCAGTTGGCGAGTTTGTAGTGTGGCACGTGTTGCTGGGTGGCAGATGTGGCAAGGTTGACGCACCACGCCGCCGGATTTAGCACGGATTTGCGCGGTGTGGCCGGCTGGCAGATGTGGCAAGGTCAATGTGCCATACGGCCACATTTGCTACCGAGCCACAACGAACGCGAGCGTTTCTTAGATTAGGGCTTCTCAAGTTCACCCTCTGTCTGACCCTCCACGCTCGACCCATGTTTACCGAAGCCGATCAAGCTCGGGTGGCCAAGGCCGTTTCCGACGCAGAGGAGTTGACCTCGGGTGAGATCGTGCCGTACGTGGTGCGGCAAAGTGGCCGGTACGAAGCGGCCGTGTGGCGTGGGGCCGCGGTGTGGTCCGTGCTGGTACTGCTCATCACGATGCTCGTGCATCAGTTCTACGACGGCTGGGGCCTCGGCTGGTTGTTTAGTGGATGGGGCGTAGCAGCAACGGTGGTGACGGCCGGCTCGCTTGGAGCCCTCATCACGGCCTTCGTACCGCCGGTGAAACGTTTGATGGCCGGCCCAAACACCCTCGCCGAGCGCGTGCATCTCCGGTCGATGCGGGCCTTTGTCGAAGAGGAGGTTTTCCTAACACGGGACCGGACAGGCATTTTGCTGTTCGTCTCGCTGCTCGAACACCGTATCGAGGTGCTCGGAGACGAGGGCATCAACGCCAAGGTGAGTGCCGACGACTGGGTTCATGTCGTCGAGCGCATCCAAGCCGGCATTAGCAAAAACGACCTCGCCGACGGTTTGATCGGTGCGATTGGTCTATGCGGCGAATTGTTGGAGCGCAAAGGGGTCGAAATCCGGAAAGACGACGAAGACGAACTGTCGAACCGCGTCCGCTTTCGGGATGAATGAACAACGTCTCGTGATTCCTGTGGTGCACTCCCTCCCCAAGGCACTTCGAGTGTTCGGAGCAGCCTGTCTGCTGACGCTGCTCATCGCGCCGGCCAGCCTCGCTCAGCGTTCCGTCCCAACGCTGTTCGGCCGCGTGCAGGACGAGGCCGATCTGCTATCGCGGTCCACCGAGCGGACGCTGACCTCCATGCTCGAAGCGCACGAGGACTCGACCACCAACCAGATCGCCATCCTGACGATTCCTTCGCTGGAAGGCGACGTGCTGGAAGAATTCTCCATCCGCGTCGTCGAGGCCTGGCAACTCGGCCGAGCTGGTCTGGATAACGGCGTGCTCATTCTGATTTCCCGAGACGACCGGAAGATGCGCATCGAAGTGGGGGAGGGGCTTGAGGGCGACCTTCCGGATGTGCTCGCTGGCCGCATCATCGACCGTGAGTTCACCCCAGCGTTCCGGCGCGGCGATTTCGATGCCGGCGTCTTGGACGGGACCCAGAAAGTCATTGATGCCATCGACGGCGCATACACGCTGGAAGATGCCGAAGCGTCATCAGATCTGGGGGATGAGCCGTGGTGGTTTGCGCTGCTCTTCGCCACGTTCTGGTTGAGCATCACGTCTATTTTTGGTTTCGGCTCGTTGATGGCCGAAGGGTGTGCTCGGTATTTTCTTGTCTTGTTTCTGACGCCGTTTTATGGGGTCGGCTTCATGGCACTCATGCTGTTCTGGCCCCCCGGGATGTTGGTTGGCATTACGGTCTGGCTCATCGGCCACTTCGTGTTGTACAACCATCCTTGGGTCAAGAAGAAGCGGAAGCAAGCGCTCAAGAATGCTCGGTCTGCCGGCAAACGCAGCAGCGGCTGGACGAGCGGGGGAAGCAGTTGGTCATCTGGAAGTAGCTGGTCGTCCGGTGGCGGAGGGTTCAGCGGCGGTGGCGGTAGCTTCGGCGGTGGCGGCGCGTCTGGTGGGTGGTAGAAGGGTGAAGGGTGAAGGGTGAAGGGTGAAGGGTGAAGGGTGAAGGGTGAAGGGTGAAGGGTGAAGGGTGAAGGGGAATTTGTGGTTTTGATGAAGCCTGTCAAGTGAATTCCGGGCCGGCTGGGTGAATTTGGGCGCTCTGGACTAAGCGTTTTGTGAAGCCTGGCAAACGTCCCCTGTCCCCTGCTCCCCTAATCTCAATCCTTCAATGAAACGCATCTTTCTCAGTCTTGCTAGTGTGTTGGGGGTGCTCGCGCTGGGTGGGCTTGCCTTGCTGTATCCGCGCGAAACGGTGCCGGCTCCGCCGGAGTCAGTGCCACTCACGGCGTTTCAGGAAATCGATGTGCCATTTACGCACACGTGGACCCGGCGTGAGACGACGTATCCTTTCCTCGGGGCGGCGGTGCTTGATGTCGAGGGGGATGGGACGTACGAGATCTTTGTAGGGGGGGCTGAAGGGCAGGACGATGTGCTGCTGGCCTACCAGGACGGGCAGCTGGTGGATCGGATGGCCGGCACCGGGCTTTCCAGCACAGACGCGACGTATGGGGTTACAGCGATTGACCTGGATGCGGATGGCGACACGGATTTGGCCATCGCGCGGGACTCCGGAGTGACGATATACACCAACGAGGGCGGTGTTTTTGCAGCCACGCCGCTCGACGTGGAGCTTGACGAGTCGGCCGTTCCGTTCAGTGTGGCGGTGTCCGACTTCGACGCCGATGGCGATGCCGATCTCTACGTGAGCGCGTTCGTGGACTTTGCCGAGTTCCGTAGCGCGACGTTCAATGATCCCTCGCATGCCAAGCTGAACGTACTTCTGCGCCGCGACTCAACGGGCTATGTGGACGTTACGGACCAAGCTGGCGTCGCAGGCCTTCAGAATACGTTTTTCTCGACGTTCGTCGATTTGGACGGGGACCGCCGGCAAGACCTCGTGCTGGCACAAAACACCGGGGAAGTAGAAATCTACCAGAACGCCAGCGATGGAACGTTCGAGCGTGTTTCGTTGCGAACTGGATTTGGCTTTTGGATGAGCCTTTCCGTCGGTGATGTGGATGCAGACGGGGATCCGGACTTGTTCTTCAGCAACTCGGGTAATTCCGTTCCAGATTTTCTGCTGACGGGAGATCTACGCGGGCATCAGCCACTTGCCACGGATTGGCTGCTGCTGATCAACGAGGGAAATTTCCGGTTCACGGATGCCAGTTTAGCCTACGGGTTGCGCGACTTTGCGTTTGCCTGGGGAGGAGGCTTCGAAGACGTAAACCTGGACGGCCAACTCGACCTGCTCGTGGCTCAGAACTACTTGAAACTGCCCAACTTTAGGCTCCGGCGTGTACCTGGGAAAGTCCTCGTTCAATCAGACGGACGCTTCTTCCATGCCGATCCGCTCGGGCTCAACAACGAGTACTACGGGCACGCGCCGGTCTTCGCTGATCTCAACGGCGACCGCCGGCCCGACGTATTGTGGCTGAACATGGACGGCCCAGCCCGTGCATTCCTCAACCAGTCCGAGACATCGGCCATCGAGGTGTCTTTGCCGGACGATCTCGCGTCGCTCGGCGCACGGGTTCGCGTCGAAACGCCGGCTGGCCCGTCGTACACTCAGTTCGCGCTTGCCGGCAACGGCCTCATGACCGACGCGTCGCCCTCGTTCTTCTTCGCGATGCCCAACCAAGAGCCGGCGCGTGTGGAGATCGAGTACCTAGACGGCCGGGTGGTCACGGTCGACTCGGTTCAAGCCGGCCAGCGAGTCAGCGTGGAGTGATCGGTGCGAGAACCAAACACTAAAGACCACGAACTAAACATCCGCGTCCGCCGCAAGAGCCCCGCCGCCCACCGAGGCTGTTAAACCCGATCAACAATCCGTGACGATCTCCAGGGTCATGCCATCGGCGTCGCGGACGAAGAGCCGGCCGTGGGTCTCGCGGTAGCCGTAGTTGTGCTCTTCGAGGCGTTCGCGGAGTGCGAGCCAGTCTTCCCGAGTGTAGCGGAAGCCCAGGTGATGTAACCCGCCCCGGCCCGGGATCATCGGGTGCTCCATCTCCTGCATCTCGATGAGTTCGAGCACGGCGTGTCCGTGCCGGTCCAGCAGCATCGCGCGCCGCCGGCCCTTGCGGATCGGATCTGGCTCAATGGGGAGAGCTTGTAGGCCAATGATGCCTTCGTAAAACTCGATCATCGGGCCGAGGTCGGCCGTTGTCACAGCTGCATGGTCCAGCAGGAGCGTGGGGCCATCGCTCAGGCCGTCTTCGTAGCGCACGACGGGTTCGCCGGCCATGCATTCGGATGGCTCGATGCCGAGGCGCTTCATTTTTTTGTACAGGCCGGGCCGGCTCATGCCTAGGTCATCAGCCGTAGCGGCGATGTGGCACCGGTGGGCGCGAAGGGTGCGCTCGATAAACGCTCGCTCGGTCTCCGCGAGCAGTGCTTCGAGCCGGTCTCCGGCAGCGTTTGAGGTCGTGGTCATCATGGTCATTGTGGGGAAGTTGGGGAGTGATCGTTGGGCGGCCGGCACAGCGCGGCGCCCGATCACCTACAGAAAGCCGAGTTCTAGTTTCGCGGCTTCGCTCATCATGCTCATCTCGTACGGAGGGTCGAAGGTAAGCTCGACGACAGCGTCGGCGATCTCCAACTCGTAGCAGAGACGGTCTTCAATGGTTTTTGGAAAGGTGCCGGCTACCGGACAATTCGGCGCCGTGAGGGTCATCAGAATGTGAATGACGCCGTTCGGCCGGATGTTGACCTCGTAGATGAGCCCGAGATCGTAGATGTTGACGGGGATTTCGGGATCGTAGATGGTCCGCAGCACCCCAACGACGATGTCCTCGTTCGGGAGCGGCTTGTCCCACGTGCTCGCCACGACCTGGTCAGGCGTGCTCGCATCGGATGTCGTCGGTGTCATCGGCTGCTTATTCGTATCCATGTCTGCTCTGGGCTGGGGAGGGGGAGATCCGGATCTCGTTGGGAGAATCGGTAGAGGTTCCATCGGGAAGAAAAATGTTATGACGCGGTCTGAGCGGGTAGATCCTGCCCTTCGCGCTTGATCAGCTGTGCGAGCGCTTGGCGTTTCATCGTAGCGACCATTGCGCCCAAACCGTTGCTTCGGTTCGGAGACAGATGCTTGCGGATGCCGGCCCGGTCGATGAACGTCAGCGGGGCGTCTGCAATGTCCTGAGCGGGCTGCCCAGAGAGCACTCGCACGAGGAGCCCAATCAAGCCCTTCGTGATGAAGGCGTCGCTATCGGCCTCGTAGCACACCACGCCGTCTTGCTCGAACGTGTTGAGCCACACCATCGATTGGCAGCCGTGGACGCGGTGGGCGTCTGTCTTGTACTGCGCGTCGAGTGCCGGCAATCCTTTCCCGATCTCGATGATGTAGCCGTACCGGTCCATCCAGTTGTCGAACATGGACAGCTCGTCTACGATCTCGTCTTCGATATCTGCGATACTCGGCATAAGCGATTCAAGGAAAAGAACCAGCGCGCTAGAGAACCCCTGCGCTACTGCAGCATGGTTGCAGCGACTTGGAGGCCATCGGCTAGGCGGTCGATCTCTTCTTTCGTGTTGTAGAAGGCGAGGGACGCGCGCGCGGTGCCGGGAATACCGTACTTGGTCATCAGAGGCATCGTGCAGTGATGACCGGTGCGGACGGCAATCCCCATCTGGTCGAGCAGCGTCCCGACGTCGAGCGGATGCGCGTTGCCAAGCGTGAAGGAAAGCACGGCTGCCTTGCCGGGTGCCGTACCAACTGGAGAGTATCCGTCGATGTCAGACAGCCGCTCGTTGGCATAGTCGAGCAACTCGTGCTCGTACGCCTCGATCTGGTCCATGCCGAGCTCCATCAGATACTCGACGGCTGCACCCAGGCCGACCGCTCCTGCGATGTGAGGCGTGCCGGCTTCAAAACGATGCGGCAATCCCCCGTACGTTGACCGGTCGACTTCAACCGTGCGGATCATGCTGCCGCCGCCTTGATAGGGGGGCAGCTGGTCCAGCCATGCTTCTTTGCCGTAAAGCACGCCGATACCCGTGGGGCCGCATACTTTATGACCGGAGAAGCAGTAGAAGTCGGCGTCTAGGGCTTGCACGTCCACCGGCATGTGCGGCGTAGCCTGCGCGCCATCGACCATGACCGGGACGCCGTGCTCATGCGCAATGCGGATCATTTCCTCGGCCGGATTGACCGTGCCTAGGGTGTTCGACACGTGCGAGAACGCGACGATCTTGGTCCGCTCGTTGAACAACGCCCTGTACGCCTCGAGGTCCAACACACCTCGGTCATCGACAGGAGCCGCGACCACTCGCGCGCCGGCCCGCTCGCAGGCCATATGCCACGGGACCAGGTTCGAATGGTGCTCCATCTCCGTGACGATCACCTCGTCGCCGGCTTTCAGCACGGTGCGGCCGAGCGTGTCGGCGACGAGGTTGATCGCTTCGGTCGTGCCACGCGTGTAGATC
>JBCDHV010000073.1:0-11414 GCA_038749615.1 Bacteroidota bacterium | reverse complement strand
CTTCGCCAACCACACGGACGACAACGTCGTCTCGACAGCAGCCACGATCAACGCCTCGTCGAACTGGCACGGGACGGCAGATCCAACAGCCGTTGGAGACTTGATTGATGGCGATATCGACTACACGCCGTGGTTCGCGAGCGGCACCGATGCCGATCCTGGCACGCCGGGGTGGCAGGGCGACTACTCGACGCTCGTCATCGACGATGACAGCCGGCAAGTCGGTGGCGTCTCGATCTTCCAGGAGGGCGTCGACCTTGCAGATGCCTCAGCGGCTGCTACGCTGAAGGCCTCGGCTAACCCGAAAGTGCAAATCGCTGACGGGACGTACTCGACGGCCACGCTCAATAAGCCGCTCGATATCGAGCCTCTAGGGACCGGAGCCAGTGTCGACAACCTCATCGTTGAAGACAACGTCAACCTGATTGGCAACGATTTGACGGTCAACACGCTCCTCGACATCACTGCCGGCGCAATCGACGCAACGGGCGGCCCGAAAGTGGTGCTTGGCCCGAACGCGACGGTCGAAGAAGACGAGGGTGGAGAACTGGTCGTCGGGACGACTGAGGTCACGCGGGATGCGCCTCCCGGCCAAGTCCAGGACTTTGGCGGTGTAGGGTTCAGTATCGCACCCTTTGGTAACGACCCCGGTACTGTTGAGGTGGAACGCGTCGTGGGAACTGCCCAGACGGTCGATGGCACCTCGTCGATTCTCCGGTACTACGATGTCACACCGACGAACAACGGAGGGCTGATCGCCACGATCATCTTCGAGTACCAGGATGCCGAGTTGAATGGCCTTGCCGAAGCCGACTTGGAACTCTTCCGGTCCGAGGATGGCGGGACGACGTGGATCGATGCTGGTGGTACGGTCGACGCTGCCGCCAACACCATCACGGTAGGTGGTGTGGACCGGCTCTCGCGCTGGACGGCTGCCGTGCCGGATCCGCTCCCGGTGGAACTGGCCGATTTCGCAGCCACGGTTGATGGAGAGACCGTCTACCTGACCTGGAACACGCTATCTGAACAGTCGAATGCCGGCTTCGAGGTGCAAATGCGCTCTGATGCGGCTGAGACCTGGAATGTGCTCGGGTTTGTTGATGGATTTGGCGACACGAATGAGTTGCAATCGTACGCCTTCGAAGCCACAAACCTGCCGTTCGGAGCCCTCCAGTTCCGCCTCAAACAGCTCGATTACGATGGCCAGTTCGAGTACTCGCCCGTCGTCGAGACGGTAGTTGAGCTTGCGGAGTCCTTCGTGATCGAGGCTGCCTACCCGAACCCGTTCAATCCGCAAGCTACCGTTCGGTTTGCTGTGGCTCGTGAGCAACAGGTGACGGTGGATCTGTTCAGCGTGCTCGGTCAGCGTGTCGCCACTCTGTATGACGGCGTAGCGCCGGCCAACCAGATGCAAGTGGTACGCATCGATGGGTCTGAGCTGCCGAGTGGCACCTACCTCATCCGCACGAGCGGAGAGGCCTTCGCTGAGACGCAGCGCGTAGTCCTGCTCAAGTAAAACGAAGCTGAAGAACGAGAGTCCGCCTGCGTTCTAGGTTACGCTGGAGCGCAGGCGGACGTCTGTAAGACCGAACGTGAGGTGTCACTTTCTGCAAAGCTATCCAATTGCGTCGACTTGATAGTAGCTTAGTAGAAAGATTCTACCCGAGCCTTGTCAGTTCTTGCATAGGCCACGAAGTGATCCCAGAGTTGGGTTCTGCGGAAGCCCATCCAGCTTTGCAATTCGAAACACTTCATGACCAGTCCATACAGATGTACAGTTGTGCGCTTGATGTACTAAAAATAGCGGAAACGCGCTAATTGATTAACACGTCTTCGCGCAGTACGCTTTGTACATCGTTGCGAATGGCTTCGCTTGGCTTTGTGGCCTGACGCGAGAGTTGTCCCAACCACCGAATTCCCGCCACGGCGCTACGAGGGCGGCAGTTCTGAACCACCCGAAACATCCCGTGCATCAGATAGAGCATGGGGGCCGACAAGCCAGTGACCTCCGATCGCTTCTCGCGCGCGGAGATGTTGCTGGTGCTGATAAACGTGCGGCCCAAAACTTGATCGACGAGGCCAGCCGGCAGCTCACCGGATTACTATCCGTGATCGAGATGCCGGAAGAACGCTTCGTACTCGTCTCCTCCAGCAGCCGGGAACTGCTGGGTTGGGAGCCGGCCTATCTCGTCCGCCTCGGTTCGCGGATCTGGGATGTCATCTTCCTCAAGCAGGACCTCGCCCCGGCTAGGCATCGACTCATGGACCTCGTTGAAGAGGCCGGCATGGGAGCGTTTCATTTCCGCCGCATGCGTACCAAAAACGACGGATGGAAGTGGTTTCAAGGGTCGTACCGCGTACTGACCCGGTTCACAGATGGACGCCCCTGGCACCTTCTGGGTCAATACGCTGAAGTGACCGACACCCACCCCTTCTTATCGGCCAGCTTCGAAGAACTTGCGCATGACCTCCGCCGGCGGCGATACGCGCCCGAGCGCGAGCGGCTCACCCCACGCGAGCAACAGGTCGTCGAGATGATCGCCCGGGGGTGTACGGACCGGGACATTGCCGGTCAACTCAACATCAGCCCACACACGGCAGAAAGTCACCGCCGGAATGCCATGCAAAAGCTCAACGCTGGCGGCGTGGCCGATCTCGTACGGGCTTCCATTCGGTTGGGCCTCGTTGCCCCTTAACTCCCCTTCGGTGCGCTCCTCCTCAGCGCATGCCAAATGCCTCCTCTCATGATAAACCTCCTCGTTGGCCTCGCAGCTTTGGCGGCTGCGGGGGGAGCAGCTGTGTTTCTATCGGAGCTTCGAAACACTCCGGTTATGCCTGATGGGTTCGACGATGAGCTCGAAGCTGAACGTTTTGGACTGCAGCGGCGTCAGGTTGGGCAGGTCACAGCGGAGCCTGAGCGCGGCGCGAAGCCAGAAGCGCCTGTGCGGCGGAAGAAGATGGTGACCAGAACGTGAGTTTCGATTTCGGGCGTGTGGTGCGTTTCTTGGGGCTATGTAACCCCCTGCCGCTTGCCCGAATCGGATACGCCCATGCCTGCCTGGGACGATGTTGAGGCTGTACTGGATGCCGTTCTGGACGCTCCCCCAGAGGAACGCGCCCGGCTACTCGCCGCGCACTGCAAAGGCGACGAGGCCCTTCGCCGCGAAGTGGAAGGTTTCCTGAGCGATCTGGACGCTGCGCAAGGGTTCATGAACGCGCCGGCCTTGGAGTTCTTGGACCCGGAGACGGCCGGCGGGCTGATCGACGAACTGTTCGGGGTGTCCCTGGTGGGCCAACACATTGGCCGGTACGAGGTGGTCGAAGAGATCGGGCGGGGCGGAATGGGCTCGGTGTACGAGGCGGTACGGGCCGATGGAGCCTACGAGATGCGGGTGGCGCTCAAGCTCATCAAGCGGGGGATGGATACCGATGAGATCGTCCGCCGCTTTCGGTATGAGCGGCAGATTCTCGCCGGCCTGCAGCATCCAAACGTCGCACGCCTTCTCGATGGCGGCGTGGTGGAGTCTGGCCCGGCGGTAGGGGTGCCGTACTTCGTGCTCGAACTCGTCGAAGGCCGGCCGATTACAGAGCATGCGGCACGTGAAGCGCTGGACGTGCAGGGCCGGCTTCAGTTGTTCGAGATCGTGTGCGAGGCGGTTCAGTACGCGCATCGCTCGCTCGTCGTGCACCGGGATCTGAAGCCGTCCAATGTGCTCGTCGACGCAGCCGGCCAGCCCAAATTGCTCGATTTCGGGATCGCCAAGGTCCTTCAGCCGGAGGATCACCCCACGGACATTCCGATTACCCAGGCGGATGAGCGCCGGCTCACCCCGGAGTACGCCGCCCCCGAACAGGTCACCGGTGCGCCCACCACAACGGCAACGGATGTCTACGCCCTCGGGGTAATCCTGTACGAGCTCCTCGCTGAACAACGCCCATACACGTTCAAAAGCCGGCGGCTGCAAGACATCGAGGCCGCTATCTGTGACGAGGTGCCGGCGCGCCCGAGCTCGACCGCCCCGCCAGAGCGCCAGGCGGATCTCGCGGGCGACCTTGATGCCATTGTGCTCAAGGCGCTCAAAAAGGAGCCTCATCTTCGGTATGCCTCCGCCGGCGATCTGCTCAACGATCTCCGCCGATACCGGCACGGGCAGCCTGTCGAGGCGCAAGACGATACGGTCCGCTACCGGGCCGGCAAATTCGTGCAGCGCAATCGATTGGCCGTTGGGTTGGGGAGCCTGGCCGTGTTGGCGCTCGTGCTCGGGCTGATGGGGTCGCTGTGGCAGGCGCGTGAGGCTCGGTTGCAAGCCGAACGGGCAGAGGCGCAGGCGGAGCGCTCGGAGCGGACGCTGCAGTTTCTCGTCGATACCTTTTCGAATCTGACACCAGAGGCCACGCAGTCGGGTGGCGTCGTCCAGATCGAAGACTTGGTCGATGTAGGCCGGCAGCGCCTGGACGCCTTGGATGCGGTGCCGCTGGACCGCGCGCGGCTGCTCGACGTGCTCGGAGAAGTGGCGACTAATCTGGGCCTTTTTGGCGTGTCAGATAGCCTGTACGCGCAGGCGGCTGCGTTGAAGGCCGGCGAATTGGGTGCCGCGCATCCAGACGTTGCCGCGAGCCGGGGTGGGCAAGCGCTGGCGATGCTGAACGGACAAGGACCAAGCGAGGACGTTGAGGCCATGATGGCCGAGGCCGTCGCGGTGCTCGATGCCAACGGGCCGGCCTACTTGGAAGCGGCGGCGCAGGCAAGGGCGTACCTCGGCTTCCTCTACCTGCTCCAGGGCCGAATGCCGGAAGCCGGCACCGAGTTCAAGACCGTGATCGCGCAGGTCGGCGCGCGCCAGGGCGAGACGTTCGTTGCCTTACGGTTACTGGCCTTACGGCTACTTGGCATCGTCCAGAGCCGGACAGGCGAGACCGAAAACGCAGAGGCGTCGCTGCGTGAGGCGTTGGCCCTCAGCAACCGTCTCAACGGCCCTGGGCACTCCGAGACGGCCAACGTAATGTTCTCGCTGGCTGAAGTGGTCACGGAGCAAGGCAACCTGGACGAAGCCGAGCGGCTGATGCAGGACGTGTTGGAGAGTTACCGCCGTACCTACGGCCCAGAGCATCCGACGGCCGGCAACGTGTTTCATCAACTCGCTGGTCTCCGCCGGGAGCGTGGCGACGCAGCCAGCGCGGAAGCATACTACCAGCAAGCGCTGGAGGTCTACGAGGCTACGGGCCACAGCTATTTGCCGCGAACGCTCGAAGATCTTGGGGTGCTGTACGAAGAACAAGGCCGGCTCGCCGAGGCCGTTGCCACGCTAGAGCGGGCGTTGAGGCTACACCAAGAGGCGGGCCTGCCCGCGGAATCACCCCGGTTGATGCGCCTCGAAGAGCGGCTGAGCCGGCTGAGTGGGTAGAGCGTGCTGCTTCTCAGTCCAGTGAAATCCCTGCCGCCTCCATGTATTCCAGCAGCTCCTCGAAACTGCGGTCGTTGCGGAGCGGGGTCGAGCCGGCGCAGATCGTGGTGTAGAACGTGCCATCTTGGTTGGAGGCCACGTAGAGAAGCGCCAATCCGCCCAGCGCCATTTCGACGCCACAATCACCACCACCACGGCCTGTGGCGACTGTGACGCGAGGGTACGGACGCTCCGCTCGGCCAACCGGGATGCCTGTGTCTCCTGGATCGAACGTCACCAGAACGTCTAGTTCAAATTGGGCCGCGTCGTAGGTCCCGTCCGCTCCCTCAGGCCACGCATCGATCAGGCGCGCTTCGGCCACAAAACCGACGAAGGTGAAGTCGGCGTTCTCCATGCGCTCCTCGTGTGAGTCCGGCGTGATGCATGAGCACATGGACGCTGAACCAGCAGATTCGGTAGAGGCTGAACCAGGGGTAGGCGCGAGGAGAAGCCCGGTAAGGGCCAGGCCAATCAGGAGGAGAAGCGAGCGCATGGATTCGAGGATGTGGGTACACTGGACGTGGTAGGCGGGGCTAACGAAGCTCGACGCTTTGGCCGAGGCCGGCGAGCGCGTCGTCGACCAGGCGCTGGAAGCAGACGCCGTAGCCGTTCGGGATGAGGTGGTCCTTGACAGATTGCTTGAGGCGGTTGACGGCCGCACTCCAGCGGGCGCGAGCAAAGGCTTCGGCCTGTTCGGCGGTGAGGCGGATTTCGATGCCGACGTGCCGGTAGCCCATCCAACGAGCCGGCACCTGGGGGACGAGGTCGCTGCCCCAAACGACGCGCCAGGTGACGCGGCCGAGCCGGCGAGTGTAGTCGGCCCGGTACGTGCGGCCACCGACGCGAGGCGCGCCGTACGTGATGACAGCCCGGACGGTACGGCCGGCTTCGTGCAGGTCACGCGCCAAGATCGTCGCGAGCGCACCACCGCGGGAATGGCCAGTCAGGATCAGCCCAGAGACGTTGTCGATTGAGCCGAGCCAGGCGTCGATGGATGCGCGAAGACCGTTGGCCAGCGCCTTGAACCCGCGATGCTCGCCGAGCCGGCCGAGGCGGGTCATCTTCGCGTTGAAGACCCAGTCGCGCACCGTGGCGGTGCCCCGGAAGGCGAGTACCGCGTGGCCTTCCAACACGAACCCGATGCCGACCACGTCGCCGTACGCAAACACTTGAGCATGTGAGCAGCCCCACGCCTTCGAACGGAGGCGCTGCGCGATGACCTCAGGCGTCCGGTACGTCAGCGTCGAGGTGCGGGCGAGGAAATCGGAGAGCAGCAGGGGGAAGCCTTTGCGCCCCAGTGCCCGGGTCAGCACCGCCGTCTGCGTCGATTTCTTGGGGATCACGTGCGACCGCGTGGGGGAGAGCAGATGCAACCCAGTACGGTTGACTTGGAGCATCGTGGTGCAGACCGGAGTGGAGTGGAAGTCGGTCTGCGGGAGGCGGAAGCTGTGAGCGATCATGGCGGCGATGGTGCAGGTGAATGTTGGGTTCACTCGGTCACGTGCCGGCTCGCGGAAAAAGAGATCACACGAGTTGGATTCCGCATCCCGCAGAGGTCTGGCTCCCACATGCCCAGAGCCGTCGGTCTCACCGAAGAGTTCAAGTGGCCTTGGGCAAGTAGCTGATCTTCAGGTGAGTTTAGCGGATGGAGGAAATGACGGGTATTTTGGTACACACAGCCCGTTCTGGCCTGCGTGGCCTTCTTCGAGCAACCGATTCCCATGCGCCTTCTCCTCGGACCTCTCATCGCCGGCATTCTGTTGGTTCTGCCGGCTCCGGAAGGGTTGAGCCCGGACGGGTGGCGCGTGGCGGCGGTCGGGATCTGGATGGCGCTCTGGTGGATGACCGAAGCCGTACCGCTGGCGGCGACATCGCTTCTGCCCATCGTGCTGCTGCCGCTCCTTGGTGTCGGGACGATAAGGGAGGCAACAGGGCCGTATGCGAACCCGCTCATCTTCCTCTTCCTAGGCGGTTTCCTCGTAGCGCTCGGCATGGAGAAATGGGGCCTGCATCGCCGGCTCGCGCTCAACATGATCGCCCGGACGGGCACGCGGCCGGCCGGCATCGTGGCGGGCTTCATGGTCAGCGCGGCGGTGCTCAGCATGTGGATATCGAACACGGCGACGGCGCTGATGATGTTGCCCATCGCCCTGTCCGTGGCCGACCTGGGCCGCTTCCCGGACGATGATGCACCGACGCGGTTCGGGCTGGTCCTGATGCTCGCGATCGCCTACGCCTGCTCGATAGGAGGCCTCGGCACGCTGATCGGGACGCCGACGAATGCGCTCTTGGCCGCGTTCATGTCGGAGACGTACCAGATCGAGATTGGGTTTGCGCAGTGGATGCTCGTCGGTGTGCCGCTCGTGGTGGTTGGGTTGACGGTAAGTTTCGTCGTGCTGACGCGGTTCGTGCATCCGCTGGGAAAAACCGAGTTGCCAGGTGGGGCCGCGTACGTGCGCGAGGAACTGAACACGCTCGGCGGCATGTCGCGCGATGAGTCGTGGATCGCTGGTGTGTTTGCCGTGACGGCCGTGCTGTGGATGACCCGGCCGCTGCTTTCCGGCGTGGTGCCAGGGTTGTCTGATACGGGCATCGCCATCGGAGCCGGCGTGTTGCTCTTTGCGCTGCCGTCGAGCCAGGGCGGGCGGTTGCTCGATTGGGAGACGGCCCGGCGGTTGCCCTGGGGCGTCTTGCTTCTGTTTGGCGGTGGGCTGAGCCTCGCTGCGGCGATCAAGAATTCTGGCCTTGCCGTCTGGATCGGGACGCAGTTGGCCGGCCTAGACACGTGGCCGCCAGTCCTGCTGGTCCTGCTCGTGCTCGTCGTCGTGATCCTGCTGACGGAGTTGACGAGCAACACGGCTACTGCGGCGGCCTTTCTCCCCGTCCTCGCCGGGTTGGCCGATGTCCTCGGGACCACCCCGCTGCAACTCCTCGTGCCGGCCACGCTCGCCGCCAGTTGTGCCTTCATGCTGCCCGTGGCCACGCCGCCGAATGCGATCGTCTACGGCTCGGGCCAAGTCACCATCACGCAGATGGCTCGCGCCGGCGTGTGGCTGAACCTCGCGTTCGTTGGCCTCGTGTTGGCGCTCACGTTTACGCTCGTGCCGGCCGTCTTCTGATCGGCCGGATCGGTACCTTTCGGAAGCCAGCTCCGTCCCCATCCATCTCCAACGTACCAACCATGTCTGTCCGATCTGCTTTAACGGACCGCATCTCTTCCGCCCGAGCCGTCGCTGTCGTCCGCGCCGATGATGCGTCGGCGATGACCGACATCGTCCGGGCGCTGCACGCAGGCGGGGTCACCTGTGTCGAAATCACGATGACAGTGCCGAACGCCCTCGACGCCATCCGAGCCGTCGCTGCACGAATCGGGAATGAATTGCCGGCGGACATCATCCTGGGGGTAGGCTCGGTGACCAGTGCGAAGATGACCGACGCGGCCCTCGATGCCGGCGCTACGTTTGTGGTGAGCCCCGTCTTCAAACCTGAAATCATCCGAGCCGCGCACGACCGCGACGCCCCCGCTATGCCTGGCGCGCTCACGCCAACGGAGATCCAGGCCGCGTACGAAGCTGGGGCCGATGTGGTCAAGGTCTTCCCGGCCAACGTATTCGGGATCGGGTACTTCAAATCCGTTCGGGCTCCGCTACCGCATCTCAAGCTCATGCCCACCGGTGGCGTCACGCTGACAAATGCCCAAGACTGGCTCGATGCCGGCGCGGTGGCCGTCGGGCTAGGCAGCGCCCTCGTCGACAAAGCCGCCGTCCGCGAAGGCCGCTTCGAGGTCCTGACCCAGAACGCCCGAACGCTCATCGCCGGCCTCCGCCGAACACACGAAACACCAAACACGAAACACTAACTCAAGAATGAAAACCATCACGTTCGGCGAAATCATGCTCCGCCTCTCGACGCCCGGGTTTACGCGGTTCGTCCAGGCTCAGTCGTTCGATGCCACGTACGGCGGCGGGGAAGCCAACGTCGCCGTGTCGCTGGCCAACTACGGGCTCGATAGCCACTTCGTCACCAAATTGCCGGCGCATGAGATCGGGCAGTCCGCGTTGAACCAGCTGCGTCGGTTCGGGGTCGGCACCGGCCACATCGTACGCGGCGGCGACCGGCTCGGTATCTATTTCCTCGAAACAGGAGCGAGCCAGCGCCCCTCGAAAGTCGTCTACGACCGTGCCGGCAGTGCCGTAACGACGCTCGAACCAGACGAAGTCGATTGGGACGCGGCGTTTGATGGGGCTTCATGGTTTCACTGGACGGGCATCACGCCGGCTCTCGGGGACACGCCGACGCGCACGCTCAAAGCGGCGCTCAAGGCGGCAAAGCGTGCAGGCGTGACCGTGTCGTGCGATCTCAATTACCGGAAGAAGCTCTGGACGGTCGAAGAGGCCCGTGCCACGATGCGGCCGCTCATGGAGCACGTCGATGTGTGCATTGCGAACGAGGAAGACGCGGACCGTAGTCTCGGCATGACAGCAGGGGAAACGGATGTGGACGCCGGCGAACTGGACGAAGCCGGCTACGCTCGGCTGGCCCGGCGCTTGAAACAGGAATACGGGTTCGAGACGGTCGCCATCACGCTCCGCGAGAGCTTTTCCGCCAGCGACAACGGCTGGAGTGCGATGTTGCACGACGATAAGGACTGCCAAGACCCGTACCGAAGCCGGCGCTACGACATCCGCCTCGTCGACCGCGTCGGGGGTGGCGACAGCTTTGCCGGCGGACTCATCTACGGGCTCCTCACCAAGCCCAGCACGCAAGACGCCCTCGAATTTGCTGTGGCCGCCTCTTGTATGAAGCAGACCATTCCCGGCGACTTCAACTTGGTGTCCGCAGACGAAGTCGAGAAACTCGCCACCGGCAGCGGATCAGGACGGGTGGAGAGATAGAAGCGGGTCGGGCGGAAGAGGGGCGAGTGGATTGGTAGAGAGGAACCCGGCGGGTTCACCGCGTATGCCCAGCCAAAGCTACCCAACCCACCTCCCCACCAACCAACCGATCCACGATGAACTACAAGCTCCTAGGCTACTCTGGCCTGCGCGTCTCTGAACTCTGCCTCGGTACGATGACCTTTGGCGAGGATTGGGGATGGGGCTCGTCTAAGGAAGACAGCAAAAAAGTCTTCGATATGTACGCCGAGGCCGGCGGCAATTTCATCGACACAGCCAACCTCTACACCAACGGGACGAGCGAGGAATACGTCGGCGACTTCATCCGCGCCGACCGCGGGCATTTCGTGCTGGCAACGAAGTACACGCTCTCGATGCGCGACGGAGATCCGAACTTCTCGGGGAATCATCGCAAGAACATGGTGCAGTCCATCGAAGCCAGCCTGAAACGGCTCGGGACGGACTACATCGACTTGTTCTGGATGCACGCCTGGGACCGCTTTACGCCGGTCGAGGAAGTGATGCGGGCGATGGACGATCTCGTGCGCTCGGGCAAGGTGCTCTACCTCGGCATTTCCGACACGCCGGCTTGGTGGACGGCCGGCGCCAACATGCTCGCCGATCTGCGCGGGTGGACTCAGTTCGTCGGGCAACAGATCGAGTACAGCCTGATCGAGCGGACGCCCGAGCGCGACTTGCTCCCGATGTCGGACTACTACGGCCTCTCGACGCTTGCCTGGGGACCGCTAGCCAGCGGCGTGCTCACCGGCAAATACCTCGACGGGGACGCCAGCAAGGGCCGCGTCAAAGAGGGCCACAGCCGGCTCAAAGGGCGGAACCGCGAAATCGCCCAGGCGGTGGTCGACGTGTCGAAGGAAGTCGACGCTTCGCCGGCTCAAATCGCGTTGGCCTGGCTGGTTCAAGCGCACGAATCCGTCATCCCGATCCTGGGGGCTCGCACGCTCGAACAACTCGAAGACAACCTCGGTTGCCTGGAGGTCGAACTCTCCGCCGACCATCTCGACCGCCTCGACCAAGTCAGCCAAATCGACCCCGGCTTCCCCCACAGCTTCCT
>JBCDHV010000072.1:0-11438 GCA_038749615.1 Bacteroidota bacterium | reverse complement strand
GGCAAACGACGAGTCTACCGATGGCGTGGGGTGTGGTGCGAGTCATGACAGGGGGTTTGTGTGAGATGCGCCGGCAACGCATGAAGCATGCGTACAAGCTCAACTTAAGGAACCTGTGACCCATTGACAATCCAATGCATCGCCGGGCAACGCAACAGTTCTCACGAAGTAGCCCGAAAGTGGACGACTTTGGGCCGGTTACATTGAGGTATTCGTAAAAGCGGACTGAAAATGGTCGCGTTCACCTAAGCTTCATATTTTACTGGTCGAGAGACGGTCGACAGTCTGAAGCGTAGCGGTTTCTTTTGCAGCAGGATTGAGTGTTTCGTGTTTGGTGTTTAGTGTTTTGGATTGAGATGACGTGTTGCTTGGGCAGATGCCCGCTCATTCAATCCCGTTTGTTTGCAGGCTGCTGCTTGGTTCAACGATCAATTTGGACGCCCCCCGTCTTTCGTCGCACAGAGCCCGGGCCGCGTGAATTTGGTGGGGGGGCACACCGACTATAATGATGGTTTCGTCCTTCCCGCCGGCATCGGCCGGTATGCCTGGGTTGCCGCTCGCGCCGTCGAAACGCCCCGTTTAGAGGTGGCATTCTCGTCGATCTCCGGCCGGCACTTACACGATTTGACTTCGCAAGTCGGCCGTCTCACGGGCCCGATGGCGTATGTAGCAGGTGTTGCGCGGGAGCTCGTGCGTGAAAGCGACGTGCGAGGCGCGCAGGTCGCGGTTCAAGGCAATGTCCCGATGGGGGCTGGCCTCTCCTCGTCGGCCGCACTCGAACTGGCCGTAGCCCGAGCGCTATCGGCAGTTTGGGGGCTTAACTGGAACCCGCTCGCTGCGGCTCGGTTGGGCCGGCGAGTCGAGCACGTGTATGCCGGCGTACAGTGCGGCATCATGGACCAGATGGCTTCCGCCTTGTCGGCCGAGAACCACTCCCTGCTGATCGATTGCAGATCGCAGGCGCACGAGCGTGTGCCGGTGCCTGAAAGGTGGCACATCGTAGTCATGGACACGGGAGCCCGGCGAACGCTGGCCGGCAGCGCCTACAATGATCGGCGGGCTGCATGTGAGCGTGTCGTCACGGCCCTCGCGGTACAGGATCCGGCTATTCATGCGCTTCGAGACGTGAACCTGGAAAGGCTATCTCAGGCGCAACCGCGGCTGGATCCGACGGATTACCGGCGCGCCCTGCACGTCGTGCAAGAAATCGGCCGGCCGAACGCGCTAGCCGAGGCACTTCGCGCAGAGGATACTGCTCGCGCCGGCCAACTATTGGCTGCGTCACATGCCGGCCTTCGGGACCTGTACGACGTCTCCAGCGCTGAACTTGACACGATGGTTGAGTGTGCGACGGCTCATCCCGGATGTATTGGCGCGCGCATGACCGGGGCCGGCTTCGGGGGATGTGCGGTCGCTCTCGTGCATGCGGAGGCGAGTGATGCGTTTGTGGCTGAGGTGGCCTCGGCGTATGCTGCGCGCACGTCTCGGACACCCTCACTGTTTTCCTCGCCGGCCGTCGCTGGCACTCGTCTACTGTAACGGATGTATTGTAACGCATGGCCTCCAAGCGTATGGCTCAGCTCGAATGTCAACGGCACCTCTTCGACCTTCCCAACGACACGCACTTTTTGAATGCCGCTTACATGACCCCGCTGCTGCACGCAGCCCGTGAGGCTGGCATCGAGGGCCTGGACGCCAAACGGCAGCCCTGGCACCTGACGGTATTAGATTTTTTCGAGCCGGCACAGCGTATTCGGAAGCAGTTTGCGCGGCTCATCGGAGTGCCGGATTGGGAACGGGTGGCCATCGTGCCGGCGGCGTCGTACGGGCTGAGTACCGTGGCGCACAATGTCATGCTGCGCTCCGGGCAGACCGTCGTAGGTGTAGGCGAACAGTTTCCGAGCAACGTCTACCCGTGGAAACGCCTCTGTGAGGAAAGCGAAGCTACCCTACAACTCATCCCGGCTGGGCCACGCGCAAACGAACGCATTCTAGACGCCATTACCCCTGCTACGGCTCTCGTGGCGATGCCGCACGTGCATTGGGCTACAGGTGCGGTATACAATCTACAGCGAATCGGGAAGCGTGCTCGGGAGGTTGGAACGATGGTAGTCATCGACGGCACACAGTCGATTGGTGCGCTTCCGTTCGATGCTCGGAGTGTCGGAGCCGACGCCGTTGTGTGTGCCGGCTACAAGTGGCTGATGGGGCCGTACAGTGTAGGCGTGGCGTACCTCGGGCCGGCCTTCGATGAGGGTATTCCGCTCGAAGAAAACTGGATCGGCCGCAAAGACAGCGATCAGTTTGGCGGATTGGTCGACTACCAGCCGGCGTATGGCCCGGGCGCTGTGCGGTACGATGTGGGAGAGCGGAGCAATTTTGCGTTGCTGCCGGTGCTGGAAGCCGGTCTCGAACACGTGCTAGCCTGGCAGCCGAAACGCATCCAGTCTTACGTTGACACCCTGTTTACGCCTGCTCGACTCGACCGCTTGGCGGAACTCGGTTGTCACATCGCACCACGTAGCCAGCGAGCAGCCCATCTGTTCGGCATCGGATTGCCTGAGCACACTTCGCCGGCTGACGTAGCCGGTAAGCTTCGTGAGCGGAACGTACACGTGTCTGTCCGAGGCCGCTCGTTGCGGGTCTCTCCGCACGTCTACAACACGCCGGCGGATGTCGATGCGCTCATTGACGCACTTTCGGCGCATCTTACCATGAATCTACCATCGCGTGCTGCCGAAGCACGTCTGTGACCACCACACCCCCACCACACACGACCACTGTACATCATGGGCCTTTCTGCCTTCAACGATCCGTTGCTCTGGGGCGTGACGGGTTGGCAGCTCATTCTCGCGTTTGTTCTGCTGATGCTGGGCTTTTTTGCCCGGCGGTTCGTCAGATCTGTTCTCTCCGGCTGGGTCCGCCGGCGAGCTGAACGGACCAAGGTTGCCTGGGACGAGGACTTGGCGGATTCGCTGGCACGGCCGCTTGGGCTGATCGTCCAGGTCGGGATTTGGTTTTTGGTGGCCAATGTGCTCGCCTTGCCGGCCGAAGAGGTGAACGTCCGCCAGATCGTCTTCGGAGGTCTGCAGATTGCGTTGGCTGTGGGCGTGGTGTGGGGCGCGTTCGTGCTGATCGACGTGCTAGCCCGGGCGTCTCAAGCCGTCGTTGAACGAACCGATACGCTGCTCGACGATCAGCTCGTGCCGTTGCTGCGCAAAGCGTTGAAAACGTTCGTCGCCATCCTGATTGCGGTAGCCGTCGTCCAGAACCTCGGGATCGATGTCTGGAGCCTCATCGCCAGTCTTGGGATCGGTGGCCTCGTACTTGCCCTCGCTGCGAAGGACACCGTGTCGAATTTCTTCGGCTCGCTCATCGTGTTTACAGACCAGCCCTTTCAAATCGGCAATATCATCGAGGTTGAGGGCGTGGAGGGGGTTGTCGAAGAAGTCGGGTTTCGGACTACGCGGATACGGCAATTCGACAAGTCCTTGGTGATCATGCCCAACCAGAAGTTTACCACGACGCCCATCATCAACCACTCGCTCCGGGCGCGCCGGCGCATCAAGTTCAACGTTGGGTTGAGCTACGACACCTCGCCGGATCAGATGGAAACGTTCGTCAGCCGGCTCCGTGGTCTTCTAGCCGGCCACGACGGCCTCGACCACTCGTACCACGCCGTCTACTTCAACGGCTACGAAGACTCGTCGCTCAACGTCCTCGTCGTCTGCTTCGCCAACACTACGGATTGGGACCTCTACTCAACGACCCAACAAGCCGTCCTGCTCGCCACGCTCCGGTTGGTCGCTGAACTCGGCCTCGACGTCGCCTTCCCCACGCGCACCGTGCATGTTTCCGGCATGACGCCGTAGGGGCCGGCCGGCCGTTTGATGTGGATGTGCGGCTTCCTTCCCGCTATTGCGTGCGCACTCGGATCCGTTCCTCTTCAACAATCCAAAGGGCTCCTTCGAGTGGTTCTTTGGAAAGGAGCGGCAGGATTCTGCGCAAAACAGTCAGCACACTCTGTTTGTCTTGACGCTTCAGCCGGAAGACCAGCAGTCCGAAGTGGGCATCTGGCGGGTAGGCTCTGATATCCGCAAAATCCGTATCAAACGTGACGAGCACTCGGTTTTCTGTACGGCAGATAGCAGCAACACTGGGATCAGGATCTCCTCCCATGTCTTGGTCCAGAATCGTAGCGGCATCATGTCCTGCTTCCCGAAGCAAATCGGCTGCCTCCGTAGGGAGGTTCTCGTCGAGTTTGAATCTCATGTGGGAATCGACACCACACGCTCGCCGGCTAAGTCAGCAGCATACGACAGGGCAGCTCTGACGGCGTCCAAAGAAACGGATGGATAGCTCTTCGTAATCTCTTCTGCCGACAAGCCAGCCGCGAGGTTGTCGAGCACAACCGACACAAGCACGCGCGTACCAGTGACGCAGGCCTTCCCGTGGCAGACTTGGGGGTCGACAGTGATGTGTTCTCTCCAGTTCATGCTCATGAGAAGCTTGCGCCAAGTCCGATGTTCCAACGGCGGCCAGTCAAGCCGCTTGTGATCACCCGCAACCCGTTCACCTGCAACCTGCAACGTGAGCGAAGAGAACCTACCACCCGTAGCGGAGCGTCAGGACTTGCGCACTCGAAAAGCCGGCATCAAATGGCAAGTACGCGAAATCGAAACCGAAGGCGTCGATGGCGAAGCCTAACCCGAACGTGGCGCTTCGGGTGTCGTGGTTGGTGATGTAGCCAGCGCGCAGGGCGATCATGTCGAAGAGTTCGCCTTCGAGGCCGGCGTGGAGCCGGGTGCGTTCGGCCTCGGTCTGGTGGCTAACGTCGAAGCGGACGGTGGTACGCAGGACGGCTTCCTGCTTAGGCTCGGACTCGCCGTATTCGACGAAATCGTCCTCGGTGATGATGTCGAACGGGCGAAGGGTGACGCCGGCACGGATCGTAGTAGGCAACGCGCTTGCTTCGAGGCCAAGTTCCTCCATCTCGCCGAGATGCTGGACCGAAGCGCCAACGAGGAGCCGGTCGTTTAGGACATCGGCTTGGAAGCCGGCATCAAAGCCTACGCCCGTCGCGGACTCCAAAAAGAGCTGCTCCGAGAGGTATTTGACCGATGCGCCGGCCCGGACAGGGCCGACCTGGAGCGCGTAGGCCGCCGACACGCTCAGGTACGTCGCGTCGAACTCGCCTGAGGGCGGTCCGGCCGCGTTGCGGGCCTCGATCCCGCCGGCGCTCGATGAGGTGACGGAGAGCCCAAGCCCGCCACTCCCGATGCCGAACCGCGCAGCGACGGTCACTAACTCCACGCCACCGATCCAGGAATCGTAGGTCAACGAGGCGTCATTCGAGCCGGCGGCCAACCCGGCCGGATTCCAGTACGAGGCGTGTGCCCCTGAAATGTCCGCCACGCCGGCCGATCCCGTCGCCATCTCGGCCGCGCTCGTCCCGATCTCTAAAAAGGGGAGGCCCGTCTGCTGCGCCAGAACCGGCAGCGTCAGCGCAAAAAGGAGAAATAAGCGGAGGCGCATGAGTGCGGGTGGGTAGGTGGGCTGGTTGGTAGGTGTGCTCGTTTCGGGCGTCTCGACGAACGTGCCCAACCACCCAACAGCGAACCATCAACCATCAAAGATCCAGACGAACGCTGATGACGTGTTGGCTGCCGGCGCTGTACGGTTCGAGACGGAAGGCGTACTCGAACATGGTGCCGAGTTCGCCGAGTTGCTGGTTGACGGCAAAGCCCGCCGAAGGCAATACGGCCCCGGTGCCAGCACCGTCGATGCCGCCTCGAACGGCGAACGGTTCGGCCAGTTGCCACTCTCCACCAAGGCGAAAGATCGTCGATTGCAGCCGGAAGTCGGACGTGGTCTCGGACGTTCGGGGCGAGCCGGTGATCAAATCGACGCTGGAAGTGCCGGCGACGACCGATTCGAACAACGATTCTACTTCAGCCGAGACGCGGGCTCTGGCACCGGGGATGGCGTACGAGGCACCGAGGCGGAGCCGGATCGGGAAGTCGTCGGTGCGTTTCCGGCCGTCGTTGCCGAACGCAGTCGAGCTGTCCCACGTGTAGCCGGCGAGCAGATCGTCTACGGCGAGCCCAAGGCTGAGCCGTTCCGTGGGCTGGACCGACAGGCCGGCGCTGAGCCCGATGCTGACGGCCGGGTCGACGGTCGGAAACAGGTCGGAACGGAAGAAGCGGAACATGAGGCCGATCGAGGCGCGGTCTCCGATGCGCGTGCCGAACGCCAGGAAGGCTCCCAGTTCTTCGGTGTCGTACGTCTGCGTCGGGTTGCCGCTGCCGTCGCGGCCGTCGATGCCGCTCACAGCGGCGCGCACGATGCCGGCCGCAACACCGGCACGGGGCCGCACCGGGGTGGCGAACTGCAGAAACTGCACCTCGCGGTCCTGCGACAGAAAGACGTAGCTCGCGTCGATGTGCTGCCGGCTCGTGTAGGGCGCGAGAGCCGGGTTGTAGTACGGGCTCGCCATCCCTGACGCGTCGGCGACGAGCGCACCGCCCATCGACAGGCCGCGGGCGCCAAACCCAAAGCGGGCAAACGCACCCGTCGATTGGGCAAAGACGGTTGGGGCGAGCAGGAGAAGGAGGGTGCCGGCCCAAAACAGCCAGCTCGGTTGGCGGGTGCTCATCATTCAATCACCAGTAGTTTTCCCCAGAAGCGGTCGCCGCCGGACTCGATAGAGTAGAAGTACACGCCGTTGGCAACTTGCGCGCCGCGGTCATCGATGCCGTTCCAGCTGAACTCTTGCACGCCGGCTCCGCCACTGCGTGTGACCTCGCGGACGAGGTTCATGTTGAAGTCCAGAATGCGGAGCGTGGCCGAACCATCGTTGCTCTCAAACCGGAAGCGGGTCAGGCCATCGGTAGCCGGCGAGAACGGATTCGGGTAGGCGTACGCCTCGACGGCCTCACCGTCCGGCCCATCGCTCAACGAGACATCGGCGCGGATGGCTGTCCAGTTGAAACCGCCGTCGGTGCTCCTGAACAAGCCGTCGTTGGTGCCGGCCCAAACGCCGCCGGGCGTAACGGCAACCGAGAAGGCGATGATATCGGGGCGAGTGTCGGGCCCAAAGTACGACGCCGTGCGCCAGGTAAGCCCGCCATCGGAGCTGATGAAGACGCCGCTATCGCCGGCGGCGTAGACGGTTTCGCCGTCAAACGCGAAGTCATACAGCTTTTCGCCAATCAACACCTGCTCGATCGTCTCGCCACCGTCGCGCGTGACAATAGCGCCGAACTGTTCGGTGTCTCCGTTGGCCGGCCAGTTGGTGGCCCACACCGGATTGCGGCCTGGAAGAGGTTGTTCTTCTATGGAGATGATCCAATTGCCGATCAGCCCGTCCGGTGTGCCGGTGTGCTCGAACCGCCGCCACGTGGGGAATTCGACTTCGGGGTTGAGCGACCGGTTGAACCCACCTGCCGAGCCGGCCCAGGCGGTGCCTTCTTCGTCGATCAGCACGGCGAAGCTGGAAAAGTTGAACGTTTGCGATTCGAGCCCCTGCTCCTGGCGTGGGGTGTAGATGAAGTTGTAGAATCGATCGGGGCGGATCTCATCGACCGAGTCTGGCGGGAGGACCATCCGCTGCCAGGTCAACCCGCCATCGGAGGAGCGCCGGAGTCCACTCGCCCAGCCTGCACTCCAGAGTTGATCGTTGACCGGGTCGTAGTCGATGTCCCAGGGGGGGCTCTGCTGTGGCACCACGACGGGGAGTGCCGGCAGGAGCGTGACGCCGTATTGAACCACCGAATCGGCCTGGGTGTCGAGCGGAGGGAAGCGATACTGCCACGACCGCCCACCGTCCTCCGAGACTGCGAATCCGAGGGTCGTGGGGACGAAATCGACGCCGCCGGCTCCGTCGGTCCGCTGATCGAACCCGAGGCCGGCCCAGATGACATCGCCCTCGACGTCAATCGAGAAGACCCGTCCGCGTCCGTTCGACACCGAATCGACAACGGCCTGCTGCCACGACGCGCCGCTGTTGGTCGTTAGGCTGAACCGAGGCCCAACCCAGAGGGAATCGCCCTGGACGTGCAAATTCGTGATCGTGTTGCTGCTGATCGACGGCACCGGCTCGAACGTGCTCGGATCCCCCGAGACGCTAAACGAAGCCGGCTGTGCACTCGCCAGAGACACACCAAACACCAAACACCAAATACTAAATCCCAATCGTCTCATCACTCAACAATCGTAATCGTCCGTTCCACAATGTTGCTCTCCAGGCCTTGCCGGTCGAACGCCTGAAATTGGAAGGTATTGGGGCCCAGCGCATTCTCCGATGAAACTTCGACGGTCAGCGTGTAGCGGCCATCGTTCGCGGTTTCGTCTCCGCTGTTGGAGCCCACGCCGCCGTCATCCAGCATGGCGAGCTCCGTTCCACCGGCCGTGCGAAGCACCACGCGAAGGATGTTTCGCAAGCCATCGGCATCCGAAACTGTGGCCACGATGCGGAAGCGGGTGGTTTGCCCGCTGGCCGGCCGCGTAACCGTTTCTGGAGCCTCGACGGATTCGATGACGGGCGCCGCGCCGGCCTCGGCCGAAAACTCGATCAGCCCACGAACTTGGTTGCTGAGCTGCCCTTCCGAGTCGACGGCATACGCGATGACGGTGTAGAGCCCGGTGTCGCTCTTCGGCAGCCGCAACGTTCCACCCCCCGTGTAAACGCGGCCCATCAGCTGCAACTCACCCCGTGCGATGGGCCCGCCTTGCTCAAACGGCGAGTTGATCAGATAGGCGACCGTGTCAATGTCCGCATCCGCATCGCGAGCTTGAAGGGTGACTCGGTACTCGACGATCGCCGTGTCTCCGTCGCGTTGGTTTTCTGGCAACGAATCGAACAGCACCTGTTGGGGAGTCAGTTCGAAATCCGAGAGCAGAGGAGGAGAGCCTGTGGGCTCGTCGAGCCCGGGTTCGGCGTCGCAGCCGGCCACAAAGAGGCAAGCAACGGCAAGTAAGCCGGCCGAGAGTAGGGAAGAGAATCGCATTACGGCGTCGCGTACGCGGGGTTATCGGAGCGTGACGTACAGAAACAGTACCAGTGAAGCCGTAGGCGCAGGGATAGGGGGAGTGGTGAATTCGAGCCCGACTCGGTGGGAGCGAGTCAGCCGGCCACGTAAATCGGCCGGATACTAAAGCACAGGAAGAAGACGATCAAGCAGGCAATGGCGAGGGCGCGCCGGCCCGGGGTCAGCGGTTCGGAGAGCATCACCGGAGGATGATCGATGCGGATGAACCACACGATCAGCACGCACCACAGGAACCAGCCCGAGTGGCCGTACTGTGTAGCCGCCGGCCCGATGGCGGTGGCAACAAGACTGAGTACCAACAGACCGAGAACGGCATACGCGGCCATCATCACGTTTCTGTTGAACATCCGGTAGCCGAACGTAAACAAGATCGCTACGAGTACGACCCAACTTAGCGGTTCTCCGTACGCCATCTGAAGCCCAAAGTACGGTGCCAGGCTAGACACGAACTCGATCGTAGCCGACAGCAACAGCATCAGCACAAAGCCCCGGGCGATCCGGCCGTGCCATTTTGGGCCGACGAGGGCGTACAGGACATGGCCACCATCGAGTTGCCCGACGGGCAGCAGGTTCAGCGCCGTGAAAAACAGCCCGAGCCAGCCAGCGAACAGAATGGGGTAGTGGTACAATTCGTACATCGGCGGCATGCCGTCCACGAACTGGGTGAGCAACCAGAAGAGAGGCGTCTGCCCGATGTAGACCGGAAACTCATTCGACGCCGGTGCTTCGGGGAAGACACCGTTGTTTCTGAGCAACTCCGCCTTGAGCGATTCGTGGCCGCCGAGGTCCATCAAGTACTCCCACCCAGGCATCGTCACAATCCCGATCCCGAGCACCATCAGCGACGCAACGAAGCCGGCTACAGGCCCCGCCACGCCAATGTCAAAGAGTTTGCGCAAGCTGGGAATCGCATGCCGAATCCGGATGATCGCGCCGAAAGTCCCAATGTTCATCGGCACGAAGAACAGCGGCGAGGGCACGTAGTACGGCAGCGTGACCGAGACGTTGTGATACCGGGCCGCGAAGTAGTGCCCGAACTCGTGCACCGTCAAGAAGAACAGCAGCGGGACCGAGTACAAGAGCCCGTCCAACAGCATCGCCGGCACGCCAAGCTGTGCGTACAAGACCTCCCGCCCAACGAGCTGAACGCCGGCGAACGTGGTGGTTGCCAGCGTGCTCAGGAAGAGCAGGATGTGCAACCAGTACCGCTCGCGTACGACGACGGGAGCCGGCACGGGCCGTACCTCGAACCAAGGGCTCGATTCGGGCAGCGTGAATGAACGTTCAGGAGGTGACAGGAGGACGCAGATCGTGTGCTCTCTGCTGGAGCACGGTTGAGTGGCCGGGCAGTCTGTGGGGAGAAGCCAACCTGTGGAGCAGCGGGTTAACGTGACGCCTCGCCGATGGTTCTACCTCGTGGCACATTCATTTCAGGCCTGCGCGTCCGTTCAAGAAAGCCCGCTGAGCCCGGTCCGGATACGGCGAAGGGCCTCCTGCAGGTTTTCCATCGACGCCGCGTAGGAGAGCCGGACGCCGGGAGGCGACCCAAAGGCATCTCCGGGTACGAGGGCCACGTAGTGCCGTTCGAGCAAATACGTGCAAAGGTCCTCACTGCCACGGATGACCATCCCGTTGGGCGCAGTTTTTCCGTAGAACGCGCTGACATCTGGGAAGAGATAGAACGCGCCCTCGGGCTTGGGGCACCGCACGCCGTCGATGGCCAACAGCTCCGACAGCACGTGGTCTCGGCGTGACCGAAACGCCGCGATCATGGGAGCCAGTTCGCTGTCGTCCATCGCAAGCGCAGCGAGGCCGGCTCGCTGGGTCATGTGATTCGGAGCTGAAGTAAACTGACTCTGCACTTTCGCTGCTTGTTGAGCGATCTCGGTTGGAGCGGCGAAATACCCCAGCCGCCAACCGGTCATCGCGTAAGCCTTCGAAAACCCGTTGATGGTAACCGTCCGGCTCAAAAACCCCGGAAACGATGCAAAGCTGATGTGCTCTGCATCGAAGATCACTTTTTCGTAGATCTCGTCGGATAGCACATAGACATCAGGATGCCGGCGTAGCACGTCTGCGAGGGCTTGTAGCTCACTGGCGGTATACACCGAGCCTGTGGGGTTCGACGGGGAGCAGAGAATGAGCAGCCGCGTCCGGTCCGTGATCGAGGCTTCGAGTTGATCGGGCGTCATCTTGTATTCAGACGACGCGCTCGTGGGGATCGTGATGGGCTGCCCGCCGGCGAGATGCACCATCTCGGGGTAACTCACCCAGTAGGGGGCTGGGATGATGACCTCGTCCCCAGGCCGGGTCAGCACCATGATGGCTTGGGCGACCGATTGCTTGGCTCCGTTGCTGCAGACGATTTGCGCCGGCGTGTAGTCCAAG
>JBCDHV010000071.1:0-11453 GCA_038749615.1 Bacteroidota bacterium | reverse complement strand
CATGAACCAACCCATCAGACGGATCGGCGTGTATACCAGTGGCGGGGACGCGCCGGGAATGAATGCGTGCGTGCGGGCCGTGGTGCGGACGGCGACGTCCAAGGACCTCGAAGTCTTTGGGGTTCGGCGTGGGTATTCCGGAATGATCGAGGGCGATTTTGTGGAGGTCGACCGCTCGTCGGTCTCGAATCTGTTGCAGCAAGGCGGGACGATTCTGAAAAGCGCCCGGTCTGAGCGCTTTCGCACGGCTGAGGGGCGGGAGCAGGCGGCAGCCCAGCTTCGGCAGGCCGGCATTCAGGCCCTGGTGGCGATCGGGGGGAACGGGACGTTCCGAGGCGCCACGATCTTCAACGACGAGCACGGCATCCCCGTCGTGGGCTGCCCCGGCACGATCGACAACGACCTCTACGGCACCGACGAAACCATCGGCTACGACACGGCCCTCAACACGGCCCTCGACAACATCGACCGGATCCGGGACACGGCCGACGCGCACAACCGGCTCTTTCTGATCGAAGTCATGGGCCGCGATGCTGGCTTCATCGCGCTCAACTCCGGGATCGGCGGCGGAGCCGAGCTGATCATCCTGCCAGAAACGATCACAGACATGGACGAGATCAAGGAGCGTGTCTTGTCCTTGATGTCGGCGCAATCCCGGTCGTCCATCGCCGTCGTAGCGGAAGGCGACGACCTCGGCGGGGCCATTCACATTGGCGACGAGCTTCGCAACGACCCGATGTTCTCGCACGTCGACCTCCGGGTCTGCGTTCTCGGGCACACCCAGCGCGGCGGCTCCCCAACGGCTCGGGACCGCGTCCTGGCGAGCCGGCTCGGTGCGAGTGCCGTCGAGGCCCTGCTCCAAGGCCACACGAACGTGATGGTCGGTATCGTCGCGAACAAGGTGAAGCTCACCCCGATGAAACACACCTGGGATCGCAAGAAGACTATCGACTACGATCTGCTCAAACTAGCGAGTATGCTTAGTTAGTTGGGCGGTTGGTGGGTGGGTCGTTGGGTGGGGGAGATTCTGGCGTCCGGTGCTGCTCACATGGGCAAGGGAGCTTTCTGCTCTGGGTAAGCAGACCTTAGGAGGAACACCTGTGCCGGTTCAGTCCGAACCCACAGCGAGCGACGCGAGCGTCCCGCCTAACCAACTACTGCCCAACCACCTCCCGCCAACCCAACCCTGGGAACCCCAATTCCGGGGGGCGTAGACATCAGAAAGGGCGGAATTCATGGGGAAAATCCCCCGACCTACCCGCCCATCTACCCACCTATCCACCATGAAAAATTATCCGCCCGTCGGCGAGGTGAAGGGAAAGAAGGAGCAGGTCGAGGCGATGTTCGACGCGATCGCACCTCGGTATGACATGCTCAACCGTGCGCTGAGCATGGGCATCGATAGAGGCTGGCGTAAAAAGGCTATCGCCCGGCTCCGTGCCGAGCAGCCAAAGCGGATCCTGGACGTGGCAACCGGCACGGCCGACCTCGCCATTGCGGCAGCCGGCCTGGAGCCCGACAAAGTGGTCGGCGTCGACATTTCGGAGCAGATGCTGGAGGTCGGGCGCGAAAAAGTGCGCGGCCGGGGCCTGAGCGAAGTGGTGACGTTGCAGCGCGGCGACTCCGAGAAACTTCCTTTCTCCGACAATCAATTCGACGCTGCGCTGGTCGCCTTTGGCGTGCGCAACTTCGAGAACCTCGACCGAGGCCTCGAACAGATCAACCGCGTGTTGCGGCCCGGCTCGAAGCTCGTCGTGCTCGAATTCAGCCGGCCCTCCGTCTTTCCCATCAAGCAACTCTTCGGCTTCTACTTCAAACACGTGCTGCCCCGCATTGGGGGCGCGGTGTCGAAAGACAAGGGCGCGTACCAGTACCTCCCTGATTCTGTCCAGACCTTCCCGGACGGCGATGCCTTTCTAGACCGCATGCATGCCGCCGGCTTCACCAACACCGAGGCCGAGCGCCTCACCTTCGGCATCGCCTCGATCTACGAAGGCCGCGCGGGGGGGTGATTCGCTGCGCTCATGTGGCGGGTTGCAGGTGGAAAGGTTGCAGGTTGTTTTGAGTCCACCCGCCACGTGCTACCTGCTACCCGCGACTGTCATGTAGCGACATGATGAACCGGTTGAACGTCACGCCGCCGGCGCGGGTGACTTCGTCGATTTCGGTGAGCTCGAAGCCCTGACGTTCGAAGACGGAGCGGCTGAAGTGGCTGGCCTCGGTTTGCAGAGGCCGCTGCGGAAACGTGGCGAGCAAGCGTTCGAGGAGCGCTGTGGCGAGGCCTTGCCGGCTGAAGTCGGGATCGACGTAGAGTGCGGAGACGCGGTTGTCTCGGACGCTCGCGTAGCCGGCCACGCGACCTGCTTTTTCTGCTACGAGGGTGGTGGCTAAGGGGGCCAGCCGGCGCGTGAAGACCGGCGAATCGGCGAAGGAGGCCCAGGTCTCGACCTGCTCTGGTGTGTACGCCACTGGGCCGAGTTGCTTGACGGCGCGGCGGTAGATCGCTCGCATTGCCGGTACGTCGGCCTCAGAGGCTGGCCGGATAGTGACGTCAGCGGCCATCGCTGTAGCCTCTGAGGCGGTCGTACACGCTGATCTGTGCCGGCGTCAACGCATCACGCATGGCCAAGTGAGCATGGAGATGGGCTGTGCGAATGCGCTCACGCAGCGCCCCACTTTGCGCAACGGCTTGAGCCACCGATGCGCTGTCCGCTACCGACGAGACAAAGAGCGCATCGAGTTGCCGTTCCGCGTCCACGAGGTCTGCCCCGAGCCGGCGGGCCTCAGTCTTGACGGCGTGCATGTACTGCTGAGCAAGCTGGCGCTGCTCGGGCGACAGATCGAGCGAGTCGGCCAACTCAAGCACATGCATAGGGCCAGGGTAGCTGCTCAATTCCGCCGGCCGGGCAAACCCGAGCCCTGCCCCATTCCGAAAGCCGGCTACCTCGGCAGCCGTCAGCCCCAAGACCGCTGCCGTCTCCTGGCCGGCATACGGACTGTGTGACATCTGGTGATGCGTCTCGGCACCATCGGGAGCTGGTTCTGGAGCCGGCTGGCAGGCAGCAAAGAAAAGAGCAAGAGCGAGGACGCGGAGCATGAATCAGATGGATGTCAGGAACGGGAATGCGGAAGATAAGGCTCTGTCACGCTCATGTGGCAGGTGTGCCAGTGTGGCAAATGTGGCCGTACAGCGTCCTAGCCCTGCCACACCTGCCACCCTGCAACATGTGCCACTGTAGCGAAGCGAACCCCGCGAGCGTCCCGCCCACCATCACGCCTGCATCCCACCATCCGCATCGATGGTCGCGCCGGTAATGAAGCTCGCTTCCGGGCCGGCGAGAAAGCCTACGAGTCCGGCGATTTCTTCGGCACGGCCATAGCGCTTGAGGGCGGTCATAGCCGTCATCATCGGCGCGTGTGGGGCGTCGGACGGATTCATGTCCGTGTCGACCGGACCGGGCTGGACGGTGTTGACCGTGATGCCGTGCTCGCCGAGATCGCGTGCCCAACCGCGTGTGAGTGCCGCGACGGCCGCCTTGCTCATTCCGTAGAGGGCTGCGCCAGGGCCGAAGGCACGGTCCCCGTTGACGCTACCGATTGTAATCACCCGTCCTCCTTCGCCGAGGTGCTTGACGGCTTCGGTGGTCGCGGCGAACACCGCCTTGACGTTGATGTCGACCATCCGGTCGAAGTCATCGTCGTTCGATTCTTGCACGGGGCCCATAGCGTAGATGCCCGCATTGTTGACGAGCACGTCGAGCCGGCCGAGCGTATCGACGGTGTTCTGTACCGCTTGACGGACGAGGCCGGCATCGGCTGCATCGGCCTGGATGGCGAGCGCCCGCCGGCCTGTGGCCTCGATTTCGGATGCGAGAGCGTGCGCGGCGTCGGACGAGGAGCGGTACGTGAAGGCAACATCCGCCCCATCGGCCGCAAGCCGGCGAACCGTGGCCGCGCCGATTCCGCGGCTTCCGCCTGTGACGAGAGCGACTTTTCCTGAGAGAGTAGACATGATCGTTGTAGTTGAAGTAGAGGTTTTGGAACGATTGTTCCACATTGGAAAGCGCAACTGGAACGCTTGTTCCAGAACTTGGTAGAAAACCTCGTATCTGCCCTTCACCACTGACTTCTTTCAGCCATGCGATCCGAGACCTTTGACCGAGCCGACGTGCTTGACCGAGCCGGCGCTCTGTTCGCTGAGAAGGGGTACGAGGGCACGTCTGTGCAAGACCTCGTGGACCGGCTCGGGCTGAGCCGCAGCAGCCTCTACAACTCATTCGGTGACAAGCACGCGCTCTACCTCCAAGCCATCGACCGGTACCGAGCGCGTGGCCAGAAGCATACCGTGTCGTTGCTCGATGGCGGTCCCGCGCTGGCCTCCATTGAGGGCTACCTCCGCACCGTCGGTGCCGAAACGGTCGGCTGCACGACGTGCCTCGTCACGTCTGCTGCGATGGAGCAAGGTCTCCTCAACGACGGTATCGAGCAGCGCGCGCGAGAAAGCCTAACGGGCATGGCGGAGCTCTTCGCCGGCCTCATCCGCCGCGCCCAGGGCGAGGGAGACGTGCCGGTTGGCAAGGACCCCGTCCGGCTAGGACGCGCTTTGGCCAACACGGTCTGCGGCCTACGGGTGTTTGCCTCTGTCCGCCCGAGCCAGGAGGAGGTAGAAGACATCGTAGAGGCTGCAATCGACTCGCTGCGCTAGCACGCTGCTAGCCGGTCTTGCCCAGACCCAGCGCGGCCGGTGGAGCGCGCTAGTGCCAGTCTGGCAAGCGGTGCCCGGAGACCCTCGGGGTCTTTGGCCGGATATGCCGCTCGAAGGCGCACCGGTGCCGCACCGCATCCGCCTTCGAGCGCGCTCAGTGCCCGAAGACCCCGAGGGTCTGGAGCCGCGCCCGCTCCGAAGCAAGCCGGCCCGGAGCTGCCCCCCGCTCACTCCACCACCAGCGCCGTCTCCGCCGCGTCGCCGGCACGGGTCACCGCCACGCGGTAGGTACCGGCATCCAGGTACGCCTTGCCGGTGTCCGTTTCGTCCGAAGCGCCGGCGCTGAGGTCATACCGGAGCGTGTTTAAGCCTGGCCGCGCGTCGAAGGACATCTCGTGGAGCACTTCGTCATCCACGCCGTGAACGCGCAGAGTGGCTGAGCCGGCGGTGGCACTCCAGACGGTAATGGTCCGGCTAGGCTCTGACGGCTCTGTCCACATCCGGCTGCTGTTGCCCCACCGCCCGCTGTGGTCGATGGCATCGATGCCGAAGACGTACACCGGCTGGCTAGTCAGCGTGTCGGTCATCGCGCGGATGGGAGCGATGTCGCCGACGTAGATCGAGCGGCCGTGGGTGCCCACGACGAGGTCTTGCTCACGCTCCTGGACGACAAGGTCGTGCACGGGTGTGGCCGGCAAGTCGCCGAGGGCGTGGAACGAGCGGCCGCCGTCGATGCTGGCGTACAGGCCGTGATCGGTGCCCACGTACAGAAGATCTTCGTTCCGGCTGTCTTCGAGGACGACGTTCACGGGCTCTGCCGGCACGTTCGTACCAATCCGCGTCCACGTTTCGCCGTAGTCGTCACTACGGAAGAGGACGGCCTCGAAATCGTCGAAGCGGTAGCCGTTGATGGCTACGTAGACCCGGCCGGCTTCGTGATGGCTGGCCTCGACCCGGCTGACCCACCAATCGGCGTAGCGGCTCGGGAAGCTGTCGGAGATGCGCGTCCAGGTGGTACCGGCATCCCGGCTCACGTGCACGAGGCCGTCGTCGCTGCCGGCGTACAGGAGGCCGAACTTCAGCGGGCTTTCGTCGAGGCTCGTGAGCGTGCCGTAGGGGACGTCGCCCGGCCGGCCGCCTCGCGTAAGATCGCCGGAGAGCGCCTCGAAGGTCTCCCCTTGGTCGAGCGAACGGTGGATCTTGTTCGAGCCCATGTAGATCACGTCGCGGTTGTGGCGCGAGAGGTGAATCGGAGTCTGCCAGTTGTAGCGCAGCGGGCGCTCCCCGAGGTCGTGCTGAGGCCGCATCCGTGCCGCTCGCCGGCCGTCCTCGTACCGCGCATAAAAGCCGAACTGAGAGCCCGTGTAGACGGTCGTGTTATCGCGGGGGTCGACTTGCACTTGCATGCCATCGCCGCCGGCGAGGTAGTCGAACGGGTAATCTCCGGTGGATTCCCAGCGCCGGCTCGCCTCGTAGGTGCTCGGGCCTTTCCAGACGCCGTTGTCTTGCAGTCCGCCGTAGACGTTGTACGGGCTCGCGCTGTCGACCGCGACGGTGTAGAACTGCCCCACGCTGGGGCTGTTGAGCTTGAGCCAGGTGTCGCCGTCGTCGTAGCTGATGTTGACGCCGCCGTCGTTGCCGTTGACGAGGTGGCCCGGCCGGCTGGGATTGATCCAGAGCGCGTGGTGATCGACGTGCACGTTCTCGCGCCCGATGTTGAACCAGGTTTGCCCACCATCATCGGAGCGCAGGAGGGGGACGCCAGAGATGTAGAGCTTGTCGGCATCGTTCGGGTCCACGCGCAGTTGGCCGAAGTAGTAGCCGTACGAGTAATACGTATCGTCGATGTAGTCGATGTTCGTTTTCGCCCACGTCATGCCGCCGTCGTCGCTGCGGTAGACCTCGGCTCCGATGACGGGCGTGTCGAAGAGCAGCCGGTTAGCATCCCGCGTGAAGTTGACGACGTCGCTCGGCTCGATTTCGTTGCTGCGCACCATGCCGAGCACGGTTGCAGCCTTGTAGCGGCTCGGAAAGCCCTGCGCATCGAGGTAGGTCTGGAGGCTGTCGGCCGGCAGTGCAAGGAACTCGGCCCGGCTCATCGCCAGAAGCAGATCCGCTGTCAAACCGTCCTCCTCGTTCTCTTTGGGCCGGCGGTTCTGATTGTCGAGCACGGCAAAAATCGTATTTGGCTCAGACACCGCCATGTCGAGCCCGATACGTCCAACGCCGGCATCGGCCGGAAATCCGCTGCCTTCAACGGTCACGCGCGTCCATGAGTCGCCACCGTCGGTGCTCTTGTAGATGCCGGACGTGGTGCCGCCCTCGACGAAATTCCACGCCGAGCGCCCTCGGTGCCACGCTGCTGCGTAGAGAACGTCCGCGTTCGCTGGGTCGATCACAAGGTCCACGACGCCGGTGCCGTCATCGACGAAGAGGGTTTTGCTCCACGTCGCGCCGCCGTCGGTTGTCTTGTACACGCCGCGTTCTGGATTGGCCGAGTACAGCTTGCCGAGCGACGCGACCCATGCGGTGTTCGCATCATCCGGATGCAGAACGATGCGGCCGATGTGCTGCGTCTCTTCGAGCCCGAGATGCATCCACGATTCGCCGCCGTCGGTGCTCTTGTAGACCCCGGTGCCGGCATAGCTGCTTCGGCTCGAGTTGTTCTCGCCCGTACCAAGCCAGATCGTTTCGCCATTGTCCCAGTCGACGGCAACGTCGCCGATGGTCATGACGGCCTCGTCGTCGAAAATCGGCTCCATGTGCGTGCCGTTGCTGCGCGTCACCCACAGCCCGCCGGAAGCGTACGCGACGTAGAACTGCGTCGGGTCACTCGGCGACACGTCTAGATCGACGACCCGCCCGCTCATCACCGTCGGGCCAACATTCCGAAACGGTACATCGGTCAGCGGGGAATCGGCGATCATCGCTTGCCGAGCCTCAAAGCCGGCCATCCGCTCGGGGGCTGGCGTCTGCGCGAGGGCAGTGAGGGCGAGAAGAGAGCACAAAACGGCCAGCACGAGCTGACCCATCAGAAACCGGCGCATGGGGTCGGGGCGGTGGTGGTGGTGGAACAGAACGCGTGGAACTTAGGAGCCGGAGGCGTGATTTCCTCGCTGAAGCTCAGAGTTGGAGGGTTGGGCCGCTGGGCAGTACGTTCGCTGCGCTCCCCGTAGGAGGTTTTTGCTCCAACGGGCGAGCCACACCGCAACACAGCCACTATGCAACAACAAGCAAACGCGCGCCGCACGCTCCGCCGGCTCAAACCAAAGGCTGAGCGCGTCGTCGAGAACCGAGGCCGCGCCCTAAAGCTGGCCGACTCGGCCTATCAGAAGTTTCGCAAGGAGAAAGGCAGCCTGCGCAAACTAGCCGGCAGCTTGCCCGTGCTGATTCGTCTTCTGCGGTCTTGGGCGAAGCGGGAATACCGTACCGTGCCCTGGCGCACGGTTGTTTTGATCGCAGCCGGCATCTTGTATTTCGTCAACCCGTTCGATCTCGTCCCGGATGTCCTCACAGGGATCGGGTTCGTCGATGATCTCAGCGTGCTCACGGCCGTCCTCGCCGCCGTCCAGGGCGAAGTCGAAAAGTTCGAAGCTTGGGAAGCGGAGCGAGGCGGTTCTGAGGCTCCGCCTGCGTGAAACAGGCGGTGGAATTATGAATTGGGATTTATGATTTATGAATGGGTGCGGCCACTACATCAGGTTTGCATGTATCTGCCAAGATTCGCGTGGGGAGGGAAGAGCGACAACATCCAGACACGGCTACCACATCCCCAAACACCCCTTCATAAATCCCAATTCATAAATCATAATTCCGATGCGTCTGTCCCCCGAGCCTGACACCCGTGCGCCCTGGCGTCTGCGCGTGCACGAGGTGATCTTCGAGGCCGAGACGCCGGCGGGAAAGCGGTTCGATGTGGCGCTCATGATTGCGATCATGGCCAGCGTGGGCGTGGTGATGCTCGATAGTGTCGACACCGTCCAGGCGCAGTACGCGAAGGCCTTGTTTGCCGCCGAGTGGATTTTCACGATCCTGTTCACCATCGAATACGTGCTGCGCCTGCTCACCGTGAAACGGCCAGGCGCGTACGCCGGAAGCTTCTTCGGCGTCGTCGATCTTCTTTCGATCGTACCGACGTATCTCAGCCTGTTTTTCCCTGGTGCGCAGTACCTGCTCGTGATCCGTTTGCTGCGGGTGTTGCGAGTCTTCCGGGTGTTGAAGCTGGCGAACTACACCACCGAAGGCCAAACCATCATGCGGGCACTCCGGGCAAGCCGGCGGAAGATCACGGTCTTCATGTTCACCGTACTCACGCTCGTGACGATCCTCGGCTCGTTGATGTATCTCATCGAGGGAGCAGAGAACGGATTCACGAGCATCCCGAAGAGCGTCTACTGGTCGATCGTCACGCTCACGACCGTTGGATACGGGGACATCGCACCGCAGACGAACTTCGGGCAGTTGATGGCGAGTGTCATCATGATCCTCGGCTACGCCATCATCGCTGTTCCTACAGGAATCGTCACCGTTGAGCTATCAAACGCCCAGCGAGAGGAAGCGCTCACCACCCGCGTCTGCGCCGGCTGCGGCCTCGAAGGTCACGCCCACGATGCCTTGTATTGCCGGCGCTGTGGAGGCGGGTTGTGAGTGGAGGTGTGGATGAGTGTCGCGTGTGGAGGTGTTGATGAGTATGGAGGCGTGGGGGAAATGAAGCACCGTGCGGATGGTCTGTGCGTAGAGGCGTTACACGCAACGTCTCGGCGACGCCCTAGCTCCTCTGCGCGTCGCATCAAAACCGGCCGACGAACTTGATTTCTGGCTCCAGCCGATAGCCGGTTTCTTCCTCGACGCGGCGCTGCGCAAGCTCAATCAGGGCACGGACATCGGCGGCGGTCGCGTGGCCTCGGTTGACGAAGATGTTGGCATGCCGGTGCGAGATTTCTGCCCCGCCGATGCGCGTGCCTTTCAGGCCGATCTGGTCGATGAGCCGGCCGGCTCCGATGCCTTGGATTTTCTTGAAGATCGAGCCGGCGCTAGGCTCGGTGTCGAGTGGAGGATGTTTCTCACGCCGCCAGGCTAGATTGGCTTCCATGACGGCGCGAATGGCCGGTCGCGGAGCCGGCGCGAGCTGGAACGTCGCGGCGAGCACGATATCGTCGCGGCGGTGGAGGATCGACTGATCGTAACCGAACTCGAAGTAGTCGACATCGGCCGTGGTGCGCTCGCCCTCTGCCGTCAAGAGTTCAGCCGAGTGGAGCACTTCCTCGATGAAGACCGTCCGGGACCGATCCGGCGAGAGAAAATGTAGATTTTGCCACAACGCCCCCCCGATGGTTGAGGGGATACCGACGAAGTGCTCCAGCCCCGACAAGCCTGAGGCTGCACAGCGCTCGATGACGTCGGGATATACGGCGGCTCCGCTTTCCGCGCGGACGCGCCCCGTCTCCAAGTCTACATCGATCTGCTGCGCCCGGTTGTGGATCACGAGCCCCGGCACGCCGCCGTCCCCAATGAGGATGTTTGCCCCCATCCCCAAGAGGAATACCGGAACGCCGGCATCCCGTCCGCTCTGCACGGCACGCGCCAAGTCCTCGGCAGACTGAGCCTCGTAGAACCACTCCGCCGGCCCCCCGATGCGGAACGTCGTCAACGGCCCCAGCGGCACGCCCCGGCGAACGTGGGGGAGGTTGAGGAGTGGAGGTGTGGTCATGTGGATGGGTGGACGCGTGGTTGTAGTCAGTGGCGTAGTAAGCACAGGAGGTTAGGCTCAGGGGGGTAACCTACGCATCTACCTATCCACATGACCACCCTTCTGCCCCTCCACGAACACCCGCAACCGCTCCGCTTGCGGGGCGTATACGGCACGAAACGCTACAATTACCACCCCCAGGTTGGGGCCTGAAACGGGCCTGCCTGGATCGAATAGAAACCACATGGCGAACCAGTACCCCAACATCACCCGCGCTCTTTCCCGCATCGGCGTGTTGGCCGGTTTCTTTGTGCTCGCACTCATCATGGGCGCCGGCTGCATGTTTACCACCGTTGGTGCCGGCGAGGGCGGCGTGAAGTTCAGCCAGTTCACTGGTACCGACAGTGATCAGTCGTACGGCGAAGGCTTCCACGTACACGCGCCCTGGGCCGACATCATCGAGTACGACGTCCGCTTCCAGGAAACCATGGAGCAGATCACGGCCCTCTCGAACAACGGGCTCTCGATCCGCATGGACATCTCGGTGCGTTACCGCCCGATCATGGAAGAGCTGCCGCAGATTCATCAGACGTTCGGGCCGGATTACTACCGGAAGCTCGTACAGCCGGAGCTGCGGAGCGTTGCCCGTGAGGTCGTAGGCCGCTACACGCCGGAAGAGCTCTACTCGTCGAAACGGACCGAGCTTCAGGAGCAGATCGCAGCCGGCATGATCAGCGCCGTCGAGGCGCAGAACATCGACATCAACGCTGTGCTAATCCGCGACGTCCAGTTGCCGGATCAGATCCGTGCCTCGATCGAGCGGAAGCTGCAAGAGGAACAGGAAGCCCAACGCTACCAGTTCACGCTCGAAAAAGAGCAACTCGAAGCGCAACGTAAGAAGATCGAAGCCGAAGGCCAGTCGGAGTACCAGCGGATCATCACCGCTAGCCTCTCGCCACAGTTCCTCCGGTTCAAAGGCATCGAAGCTACGCGCGAGCTCGCCAACTCGGAGAACTCGAAGACCGTGGTCATCGGCAGCGGTGGCGATGGCCTCCCGTT
>JBCDHV010000070.1:0-11467 GCA_038749615.1 Bacteroidota bacterium | reverse complement strand
GCGTTCCAGATGGGCGGGTACGCGTGGACGGGCACGGTCGATGGGGACCGGATCGAAGGCGAGATCGTGACGAGCCGGCGGACGCGGACGTGGTCAGCGGAGCGGTACCGGCCGCCGGCAACGCCTCGGGCGTTCGACTACGAACCGGAAACCTACTACCGCCTCCTCTCAGCAGACACCGAGCCTGCACTGCGCATCTTCGCCGGCGATACCGTGCGGACCGCGACCGTGGATGCGGCCGGTTGGTCGACGGGTGGATACCGCGAGCAGGGCAACCGGGTGACCGAGGGCGGCAATCCTCTGGTGGGTCCGTTTTACGTCGAGGGGACGCTGCCAGGCGATGTCCTGGCCGTCAAGCTGCTGCAGGTCCGGCTCAACCGCGATTGGGCGTTCAGTGGCGACGCCATTCAGTCGACGGTGCTGGACCCGGCGTACCTGCGCGACCGGGAGGTCGAGGGCAATCTCATTCAATGGACGCTCGATACCGAACGAGGCGTTGCCCGGCTCAAAGAACCGACGCCAACCCTGGCCAACTACGAGGTCCCGCTCACGCCGTTTCTGGGGACGGTCGCAGTGGCTCCGGGCGGCGGTGAACGGCTGAGTTCTCGAGAGGCCGGGCCGTGGGGCGGTAACATGGAGTTCATCGAAATCCGAGAAGGCGCAACGGTCTACTTGCCAGTAGGTGCGGAGGGTGCCTACCTCTATCTGGGCGATGGGCATGCTGTACAAGGAGACGGAGAACTCACGGGCGACGCGCTCGAAACGACCATGGACATCGCGTTTACCGTGGACGTGCTGCGCTACCGGTTCCGCTACGTGCCACGGGTCGAGACGGACGAGTTCTTGTCGAGTATCGGCATTGCGGGATCACTCGATCAGGCTATCACACGGGCGACGTCAGACATGGCCCGCTGGCTCGAATCCGACTACGGCCTCACCTCGACGGAAACGGCACTCGTGATGGGGACAGCGGTCAAGTACGACGTGCCCGACATGGTGCCTCCGCAATTCAGCATCGCCATCCGAGTGGACCGAGCCGCTCTCGCTCGCATTCAGACGGCCGAGGAGCGCTAGAGGCTGGAGCGCTAGAATCTCTGGCTAGAATGGCACGGTGGAACAACCCCGATGCGAAGTGCTACGAACGTTGCACACGCTCGGCTCGCCCGAACAGGACCAGCCTTCGATCCACCACCGGTCATCCCCCACGAACCGCCACGTTGCCCCATGGAGATCGTCATCTACGTCTATGAAGGTCTGACGGCCCTCGATGCCATAGGCCCATACGAAGTCCTCAGCCGGCTCCCCAAAGCCCGCATCCGGTTCGTTGCCGAACAAGCCGGCGACGTGACGACGGACACCGGCTTCCTCCGCATTGGCGCAGAGGCCGGAATCGACGAGGTTGAGCACGCGGACATTCTCGTTGTCCCCGGCGCTACGGTTGGTTTCCTGCGCCAGACGAAGAAACCGCATGTGCTCGATTGGATTCGGCGGATGCACGAGACGACGTCATGGACGACATCGGTATGCACCGGCTCGATCATCCTTGCGGCCACGGGCCTCCTGGACGGTCTCCGAGCGACCTCGCACTGGGGAGCCATCGATCTCCTTCGCGATTACGGCGCGGTGCCCACGCCAGAGCGGTACATCCGCGAGGGGAAGATCGTCACGGCCCAGGGCGTCTCGGCCGGGATTGACATGGCCTTGTATCTCGCCCGCGAGATCGCCGGCACGAAGCACGCGGAAGCGACCCAGCTTGGGATCGAATACCTACCACAGCCGCCGGTCAATTCGGGGCCGTTCACGAAGGCGCGCCCCGAGACGATCCGGGCGGCGCGGTGGATTCTGGCGCATGACGCGCGCCGAGATCTCAGCGTAGCAGACGCCGTCCGCCATGCCGGCCCGCTTCTGCGCATGGGGCGTGGGTGAGGGCCGTGCCGGCCGGCTGAATCTGTCCAGGAGGGTTACATTGCCCGCGGCCGGAAGCTGCTGTAGCCGAGCCCCAGAGATTCATTTCTGGGAACCTCTGCCCAGGCCGTACGCTGAACGTGCCTTGTTGCCCACTCATCCCAGACGCTCCTCGTGAAAGAAAACGACGCTCTTCTCCGCCAGCTCGGGTTCTGGGATGCCCTGACGATTGGGGTGGGGACGATGATTGGGGCAGGAATTTTTCTGCTCTCCGGCACGGCGGTCGCGCTGACCGGGCCGGCTGCCATTTTCTCGTACCTCGCCGCCGGCGTCGTCTGCGTCATCACCGCAGCCAGCGCCGCCGAGCTCGCGACGGGCATGCCGACGTCCGGAGGCGACTACTACTTCGTCTCGCGCGCACTCGGCCCTGCATTCGGGGCGATTTCCGGTGTCGGGATTTGGCTGAGTCTGACGTTTGCCATCGCGTTTTATCTGTTCGGCCTTGGCGAGTACGTCGCCCAGCTCACGCCGCTGACACCGTTTTGGGGAGCGTTTGTGGGCGGTGCTCTCCTGATCGCGCTCAACGTCGTTGGGGCGAAGGCCTCGGGGCGGGCGCAGGTCGTGGTGGTGATCGCGCTGCTGGTCATTCTCGGCGGGTTCAGCATCCTCGGGGCGTTCCAGATCGAGACCGTGAACTTTACGCCGTTCGCGCCTTTCGGAACCGGCCCCATCGCCGGCACGACGGCGCTCGTGTTCGTCTCGTTCCTCGGCTTCGTCAAGATCGCCGCGATGGCCGAAGAGATTCGGGACCCGGCCAAAAACCTGCCCCGGACGCTGATCGGCTCGGTGGTGCTGGCCACTGTGCTCTACGTGCTGATCGTACTGGTGATTGCAGGCGTGTTCACGCAAACAGAGATCGGCAATGTCCGTGACCCGCTGACGGCCGTGGCCCGCACGGTGCTCGGTGGGTTTGGCGCGCTCATCATCATCTTTGCCGGGCTACTGGCGACGCTCTCGTCCGCCAACGCGAGCATCATGGCGGCTTCTCGGATCAACCTCGCGATGGCGCGCGACCGAATGGTTCCGAACTGGCTCGCCGCGATTCATCCGAAACGGTTGACGCCGTACCGCGCGGTCTTGGTGACCGGCGTGCTCGCCTTGGTCTTGCTGTTGGTGGACAGCCTGGAGACCCTCGCCAAGACGGCTAGCGTGCTCCAGCTCTACAGCTACGCCGCGATGAACATCGGCTGCGTTTTCCTTCGGGCGGCGAGCCCGGAGTGGTACCGCCCGACGTACCGGACGCCGGCCTTTCCGTTCGTGCAGATTTTCGCGGCTCTCGCGTGTTTGGCCATCATCGGGTACTCCGGGCTTTTCGCGCAGGTGGCGCTTACCGGCCTGATCGTGCTGAGTCTGGCGTGGTATGCGGTCTGGGGCCGGAGCCGCGTCCGGATTGCCCACGCGCTCACGGATTTCCGTACGGTATGGGGCGAGCTGGGGTGGAAGGTCTTCTTCCGGCCGCCAGTTGAGTTGCAGCAGGAAGAGACCGAGGTGGTGCCGGTCCGCTGGACCATCGAAACCGAAAGCCCACGGCGCGTATTGGTTGCCCTGGCCAACCCCGAACACGGCCAGGACTTGCTCCGACTGGGCCGCTACGTGGCCACCGGTGCCGAAGCCGGCGGCGAGGTGCTCGGCCTCAACCTCGTCCGCGTTCCACTCCAGACCCCACTCCAAAGCGCCCGCGACAGCTTTGCCGTCAAGCGCCCGGTGATCCAACGCACGCTCGATCAGCTCGTGGAGAAGGCCACGGTCATTCGCAATGGCGCGGGGCGCAACGGATCCGCACGCCCCGTGGCCGAGACCTCCGTCGAAGCCATCACCGACGTGGCGCACAACGTCTTCGATGGGCTTGTGGCCGAGACGGCCGGCCTTCGGGCCGATTTGCTCTTGATGGGCTGGCGCGGCGGGTTCTCCGTAGACCGCACCGACAGCCCCGTGCAGCGCGTCATCCTAGACACGCCGGCCGACCTGGCCATCCTCAAGGACCGAGGGTTTGAGAAGCTGGAACACATTCTCATTCCATGGGGCGGCGGTGCGCACGCCCGTCTGGGCCTCGAAATCGCCATCCGCCTCGGACGGGCGACCGGCGCGGCTATCCATATCCAACGGATCGTCCGCGCCGGCGTCGACCCAACAGACGAGCGGCTCGCCCTCGTGAAGAGCGTGGCCAACATCGTCGAGGACTACAACCCGGTGCTCTACCACATCGACCCGGCCGACGGCGTCGTCGAGGGCATCGAGGGCCGGCTCGCCGCCGAACGGTACGATCTCGTCATCATCGGGGCCTCGCACGAGTGGTCGATTCGGCAAGCGCTCTTCGGCACCATCCCCGATCAGCTTGCCGACAAGGCCTACTGCTCCGTGCTGATGGTGCGGCGCTTCGCCGAGGGAGGCTGGACCGCGCGGGTCGGCGAGCGCTTCAAGCGGATGAGAGAGGCGGCCGGCCTGACGACGTCTCCCGAGGAGCGCCCGGCCTGACTCGGCCTGGCCGGCGCGATGGGCCTGTGCAGGGACGAGCCGATACACGCAAAGAGAACGGGCATAGTTACTCTCGCCTTTGGAGCAAGCGGAGCCACGGGGCAGCCTGATGAACACCGCCGGCAACCGCAACCGGGACCTCAGCGAGCCGGTCTCGCTTGCCCGCACCAGCGTGCTTGTGCTGCTTCGGGTCCTCGTGCCCCCTCATGCCGACAACGAACAGGCAGCGGAGTACCTCTGCACCCAGATCGACCAGCACGATGAGACGATCGAGTGGGCCGTCGTCCGCCCGGACACCCTGACCGATGAAGAGCAGGCCACCGAGTACGAGGTGCATCGTTCACCGACGGACATCGCCCTGTTCGATTCTGGAAAGACGAGCCGAATCAACGCAGCCCACTTTGTGGCAGGCCTGATCACCGACGAGGAGACCCGGCACACGTGGAAAGGACAGATACCGGTGATCTACAACACGACATAGAGCGTAGCCGGCCGCGTTGTTTAATGTGCCGATACTGTTATCTTGGTGCAGATGTACAACTCCGGCATTTCAGGGGATTAAACCGCCAGAGATGCCGGCTAATTCCTGGTTATACGGCACTGCCCCGCCGCCACTCTTGCAAGCTTATTCCTACGCGATGCCAATATTTGTTGCACTAGAGGGCTTTGATGGTTCAGGCAAGTCCACAGTAGCCGAATACTTAGAAACCGAAGCTGATTTTACCCGACACAGAACACCGGGAGGTGTTTTCGATCAATTGCATAATCGCTTGTCTGAATATGAAACTAGCGTTCGAGAGCGCTTTGCCTTCTACATTGGATCACTAGTAGCTTGCTCAGACAAAGTGCGCCGTGATCTGGAATCGGGAAGAAATGTTGTTGTCGAAAGATATTATTACTCCACGATTGCCTATCACGAGGCTCGAATGCCCGGAATATCCAGCAACTGGCTCGGCCTGTTTGAACAGCTTGTCCAACCAGACCTGGTGATCTATCTTGAGGCAGACATCACATCTATAGGTCATCGGTTGGAAACGCGTGGACGCTCCAGCAGCGAGGATATATATTTTCCCCTATACGAGTCAGTGATTGAGGAGTATGGTAGATTAGTGAACAAAAAGAATTGGCTATCCGTGATTAATAATGATATCAAATCAACATTTAGCGCAGTAGATACTGCGATTCGCAAAACCCAGAAGCGTCTCAGCCGGACAGTCGCATGAACAGAGTATTCGAGAGCAGTCAGCATAGAAGAGTATTCTTCGCTGCAACAGCTTTGCTGCTGATTGTTTTGGTGTCGTTAAGGATTTATTTATCTGGTCCTCCAGCTGAAGGCCAGTCCGATTCAGCCCACTGGATTTCGCTAATTGACAATGTTCTGTCGGGACTGTTCGCTGCCATCCTGGTGGGCATAGCAATTTTTGTATTCAGGCCCAGAAGGACCGCAGAGGAGAATATATCTCATCTCAACGCTAACGAGATAGTGCCGGCGTTTAATGCGGTATTGCCCGAGTCAACACGATGGCTATTTGCAGGAAACAGAGGTAGGTATCTCAGATCGAAGGTGGTACCTACGTTGGCGAGCCAAGCAGGCTCGTCAGCTGTAGAAGCTATTTTAATAGACCCATGCTCCGAGTCAGCGTGCCAATCGTTTGTTGACTACAAGCTTTCATCAAACAAGATTCCGGAAAGAGATGATGCCGTGACCCTGGATTATGTAAAATCACAGTTGTTAGCAACTATAGCAGTATGTAGCTGCTTCCAGCGGAATCCGCATATATCAATTTCGCTATATTTGTCGAATAGGTTCAGTCCGATCAGGATAGACTCCAATATGGTCACAACATTCATGACAGTCGAAAACAAGCGCGAACCAGCGCTTAAAGTTTTGTATCCCTACTTTTTCCACGACTGGATTATGTATCACTTGTCTGTTAGAAAATCTCAATCTAGACATATCTCCCTGCCGTCCGTTAGCGCGCGGATTCCAAGTGATCTCAACATAAATGATATGTATATAGTTTGTTCGGCGGTAGGGTTTGATAAATCAAATAAGGAAATCATAGCGTCGGCCCTGAGGTCGGCAAAATCCAATTCAGATCCCTATGCGTAAAGCCTCCGAATTGTTTGCGACTGACATAAGAGATCTTCGTGATCTGATCCTGAATCTGATTACGGATAGCAAGTCTATGTGGCATCCGCTGGGGTTTGTTTCATGCACGATTATCAAAGATGATACTGGTGTTTTGAAACTTCACTATTGGCCCGCTAATGATAGAAGAGAGAAAAGACCAAACTGGCCTATACACGATCACGCATTTCATATTCACAGCCAAGTCCTTCTCGGCAGGGTGATGAGCAATTTCTATGACGTAAGTCCAGGTAGTGATTATAGGAGGTATTACGTGGGGTACGAAGGAAGCGACTCCATTCTGGTTCCTACAGATGATTTAGTTGACTGCGAACTAGCAGAGAGGACTGTACAGGCCGCAGGAGACCGGTACGAGATCGCGTACAAAAGGTACCATGAGAATGTTGTCGCTGCCGCCAGTGAGGCCATGACGCTAGTCTACAAAGAACCACCATCAAGCAATGAAGATGCCATGGTTCCGCCAAATGTTATAGGCACAATAAAAATACCAAACTTACCCATGTACCAAAGGACCGAATACTCGTCTGATACTATTTTGAATGTTTTCAAATCTCTGTTTTAGTTTCGGTGTTATGCCCTACGTGCCGTATAACCCGCGGCTGCAGGCCGACAACGGGCTCCAGCGCTCTTGCTTCGTCCGTGCTCCGGCGTCTACGTTGCCTTTCCCAACTGTCCGCGGTCGCTGCCCGTTGCGGCTGAGCCGCAATCTGTTATGCGTAACTCCACCCCTGTCCTATGAGCGGCTACCAATCGCTGGACCATCTCAGGGCCGCGCTAGATATCAAAGCGTCTGACCCCAGTGATGTCAGGCGCGAGATCAGGGAGCGCATTAAGCTGATTCACCCTGACCTGGCGGCAAATGGTGAGCCGCTTGGTCAAGTTGAGCAGGAGGAGCTTCTCAAGCTGACGGCTGCTCTTGGCTACCTCGACGAGATCCGTGACCAAACAGCCGTGGTTCCGGCGGAACAGGTCTCGTCCTTATTGAGAGTAGTCGAAAGCTTGATTCCGAATGCTCGCCAGCAGGAGCAAGAGGCCGAATTAGACCTGCGCATCAAAGACGAGATAGAAAGTATACGCTCGGCGTTCCGGCTCCCAAAGATTGGACTTGCTACCGCCAGTGCTGCCCTGACGGCGATTTGGCTATTTCCCTCAACTCTACAAGAGCATCCGGTTCTAGGGGATTGGGTTGGTCGAGATCATGATGTATTCAGCATATGGTGGTTATTTTGCCTGCTGGCAACCGCAGTGTTCTGGATTTTTACGGGCGCCAGGCAGCACAAGGACGCGGAGCTTGCGAGGGCTTTCAAGCTTGAATCAACACAGAACAAATTGTTTAAGATATTTATTTCATCTCGGGATGTGGATGCCAGCTTTCGGAGATCTGAGCTAGCTGAATTTATCCGGGACGGTGGACCGGGGCCGGGCTATCGTCCGGTAAAACTGCTTGGGATGAACAGAGGAGTAGATCCAGAACTAGCCGAATCGTTGGCGGACTCAATTTTAACTAAGGCCGAATCAAGGAAGGCTGTCAAACGCCTTCCCGGAGCCTCGATGGACGAACAATACGAGCTGCTTGTATCCCCAAACCGTCTATAGCGCTTGGTTACGCATAACTCGCATATGCAGGAATATCGGGAGGGCCAGCGTCTTCAGTCCCGCCCGCCGTCGGCGCTATCATCACTCAGGCCGACCACTGTGCCCTCACCTCTCGGCGGCTGAGCCGCAAACTGTTATACCTCATGCTCCCTCATGGCTAATCCGGTCCTGCTCAGAATAGCGTTTTGGGTCGGCGTCCTTGGCTTCGTGGCGAGCCTCTTCGTCCACCTCGCGACATTCACGGACTACGCCCCACCTGGGGCCGCCGTCGTTCTCCACGTCGGCATCTTTGTCGCGTTCGTCCCAGTCGTCTTCGCCATGAAGGCGTGGGTCGAAGAACGAGGCTACGACTTCAGCGATTTCAGGAGCCAGTGGGCGTTCCAGAAGGAGTTGTTCGGCCTCCTCCCCGGGTGGCAGAAGCTGGCGCTCCCCGTCCTCATGGCGTACACCGCGATCAACTTTTCCGTGGGGGTCGCGGCCGTCACGGGGGACCCGGACGCCGGATCCAGCTTCCGGCTGCTCTCGGGGCACTGGCTCTCCTTCTACTTCGTCAGCGCGGTGCTCGCCCGTCGGTTCCTCTCTCTCAGCCAGCCGGTCGTCCCGCCGCATGAGTAATAATCCGCATATGCAGGTAAATCCGGGGCTCCAGCGCTTTCGGCTCGTGCCGGCGTCGGCGCTACCTTCACTTCGTTCGCCCCTCGCGGTCGCTGCCCTGGGCGGCTGAGCCGCAATCTGTTCTACAGCCTCACAGCACCTCGCCATGTCACGAAGAATAGGGTTCATGAGCGAGCATACGGCTGAATACTTTCTTGTCCATCCGTTGATGTCAGCCTTCGCCGAGCGCAACGTTCAGGCGATTCCCCTTTACTACTGGTCAACACGGGAAGGAAGCCGAATGGGAATAGAGAGCGGGCACGGAATTGAAGTCCGAGTCGCGGCCATGTTTCCTCGCCGCCCCAAAGTGTCAGCGCCTACAGACACTCTAATCGAGGTCAAGTTTAACTATTCGTTATTCGAGGCTAAAGAGATGGGAGAGCAAGTTGGCTTGCCTGTCTTTGCGGGGGCTCCCTTGGCGTCTTCCCTCTTCGATCTAAATGCAACGACTGAGTGCGGCTGGTTCGACCTTCATCGGATACCCTCGCCGGATGAAGACGTTTTCTGTAGAATCGACTTAAGCACATCGCCATCAACCTTCTATCCTGATTCCGAAATATCACCGTTGTCAGAAGAGGAGTTGTTGGACCGAGCAATGCTAGATTCAGAGCTTCGGACTTGGCAAGACTGGTCCGGGATCATTAGGAAGTTCAAGAATCACTTCAATCGAATAGGAGGTCACTTCATCTTCGGTGGTCAGTACAAACCTATGTACTTGGTCATGATTAGCGGCGCTTAGGTTTTCGGGCTGTAGAACCCGCGGCTGCAGGCCGACAATAGGCTCCAGCGCTCTTACTTCGTTCGGGCTTCAGCGTCTACATTGCCTCTCCCAACGTCCGCAGTCGCTGCCCGTTGCGGCTGAGCCGTAAACTGTTCTGGAACACCCTGGAAATACCTGATACCTCTCACGACTACGCTCGCCCACGGGCTACTGATCTGCCTGCCCTTCTCCCTCTTCGCCCTCGTCACGTTCGCTCGCTGGCCCCGGCTCTGGCTCCACAGCCTACCCCCTGACATCGCCGCCCTCGCTGGACCCAAGACCCCCGCCGAGCAACGGCAGATCCGGTTCCTCCTTGTTCCCCTCCTGCTCATACTGCCAGGGCTCTCCACCGCCTCGGCCTCAGATCTTCGTGCGGCCGAATCAGCAGTTCGTGTTCAGCTTGATCTGCGATGAGCCTAGGTAGAAGCTGCCCGGTAGAGGGGACGGGAATACTGTAACTGCGCGGTAGTGGGATCGTAGGGCGAGTTTTGGATTGATGCGATCCGTCCATCGAACTCGCTAAATAGGTTTGCCTTGCCCCTACAACTCCTTCCCCGCCTCGTTCTAGTCTCGTACGTACTGACCGTTCTGAGCGCGTGTGGCACTGCGCGGCCGGCACAAGACATCGCCTTGATCCCGGACGAGCGAGCCGTTGAACTGGACCGAGCCCTGGCCGGTGTCATGGAACGGCATCAGGTCAACACGGCTGGCATTGCTGTCATCAAAAGCGGCGAAGTCGTGTGGAGCACCCACTACGGGCAGCAAGCGCCCGGCGTGCCGGCCTCCGAGGAGACGCTCTACAACGTGGCCTCCATCACCAAGACGGTAGTCGCCGAAACTGTGCTCAGGTTGGCAGAGGAAGGCAGGCTCTCGCTCGACGAGCCGATGTCTGCGCATTGGCTAGATCCCGATCTCGAAGGGGATCCGCGTCACCGGCAGCTCACTCCGCGCATGGCGCTAACGCACACCACCGGCTTCATGAACTGGCGCTTCTTTGCCGACGACGGTAAGCTGAAATTCGTCAATGACCCCGGAACGAGCTACGGCTACTCGGGCGAGGGGTTCAACTACCTCGCCCGGTTCACGGAGGCCAAACTAGACGAGCCGTTCGAGCAGTTGGTCCAGCGCTACGTCTTCGAGCCCTCGGGAGTACGCGAGGCCGCGCTGAGCGTTGATCCGGATCTCTTCCCCCGGATCGCGCAGCCGCTGGATGCCGACGGGCAGTTTCCCGGCTACTATTGCCGGCCGGAAGGCTGGTGCCGAGACGCCGGCAGCTTTTCAGCAGCCGGCAGCATGGTGATCACCCTTGATGACTACGCCCGATTCCTGATTCAGGCGATGCAAGGGTCCGGCTTGTCTCCCGAGCTCCTGGCCGAACGCAACACGCTACACACCGAGCAAGAATCCATCGATTGTACCCCGGTGCCGCAAGCGCGCTGCCCCGTCCGCGTCGGCTACGGATTGGGCTGGCATGTCTTCGAGCTCGAGAACGGCAAGACCATCGGCCACCTCGGGTCGGATTGGGCGGAAGTGTCGATGGCGTACTACTACGAGGGGAGCCGGGACGGCCTCGTCGTGCTCCTCAACGCGCCCAACCGCGCCGGCATCGCCGCGATGGTGGACATTCTTGAACTGCTCGATCCCGACTCACCGGAACTGCACGGGTACGTCGCGCGCCGGGCACGCACGGCCGGTTGATGGAGGCCCTGCCGCGACCGCATAGGGAACCGTCGTGGCGGCCTGCTAACGTCGCTGCCGTGACCACCAGACCCACCCACTCAGCACTATGGCTGAAGCGGAGACGATGGTCATCAAGGTGCCGGGAAAGAACACGGCGTAGCCACCTAGATCGATGAACACGAAGT
>JBCDHV010000069.1:0-11600 GCA_038749615.1 Bacteroidota bacterium | reverse complement strand
GGTGGTGAAAAACGTAATCAAGCCGTCGTCTGTCAGTCAAATGGTGTCAACTCCACGATACCCAACGCCAACCCAACCACCCAACTGCCCAACCAAAACCTAATAGAATACCCGCGCGTCGAAGAGCTGCGTGTCGTTGAGGAAGTTGAACGGCAGGTACGCGAAGTCGAAGCCAAACCGCATGTTGCCCGTCACCTGAAGGTCGAGGCCGACGCCCAGGCTCACGTGGCCGTCCACATCGTCACCCAGGAACGCATCGCGGTAGCCGCCACGCATTTCCAGGTTGAACGTGCGGTTGCCGTAGCGCAGCAGGCCGCCGAAATCGGCGTTCAGGTTGTTGTCCGTCGTCTGGTTGGCATCGCCGGTGGCGATCAGCTCAAAGTTGCCGCTGCGGACGACGGGGAGCGCCGCGCCGAAGCGGAAGGCCAGCGGGAGGTCCCACGTATCGTTTCGGATGCGGACCGGAATGCTCTCGCTGCTGCCGCGCAGGTTCGGGGCGATGTCGATGTTCGTTTCGCCGTTGATGCCGTCCATCTGCATCTGCCCGCCGAAGTTCATGATCGACGAGGCGATTTGCAGGCCACCGAGGTAGCGCGTCTTCAGCACAAACCCGAAGTCGAACGCGACCGTCGAGGCCGACATGTCCCGGATCGACTGGCGGATGTACTTCACCGTGCCGCCGAAGTAGAAGTCGGGCGTCAGCGGCTGGGCGTACGTCGCGCCGACCATGAAGTCGGTGCTGGAGAAGAAGACGCCGGTACCGTTCGGGTTCTGCTCCGTCCGCACCTCCATGTCGCCGTAGTCGACGGCCGCGAGGCTCAACCCAACCACGCCCGAACGGGTGATCGGAATCGTGACGCCGGCGGCGTTGTAGTCGATGTCGGCAAGCCACTCGTAGTGCGAGAAGAAGGCGCTGCCCAGGTGGCGCTCGGCATACGGGATGGCTGCGCCGCCGGGATTCCAGAACAGGGCATCGGAGCCGGTGGCCATGGCCGTGTAGGCGTTGCCCATGGACATCCCGCGCGCGCCCGTTCCGATGGTGAGGAAAGGAGCCGCGTTGGTGGCAATCCGACTCTGGGCCGGCGCGGTGCTGGCCAGCAAAAGAGCGAGCCCAGCGAGATAGATCGTGCGTTTCATGTGCGTGTTGATCTGGATGATGAGGTCGCTGAGCTACTTGACGAGCGCGAATTTGCCCGTCTTCTCGCCGATGCCGGGAGCCTCCACGTGGAAGATGTAGACCCCGTAGGCGATGTCCTGTAGATCCCTGGTTTTGAGATCCCAGAAGAGATCGCCATTGCCGCGCGGATCGTCGTGTTCGAGCACCTGAACGAGTTCGCCACGCACCGTGAAGATGCGGATCGTGGCTTGGCCCGGCAGGTTGATGAACCGAATCCGACGCTCGCCACGGCCCGTGATCTGCGAACGCGGCTCGTAGAGACTGGCGCCGACGTACGGGTTCGGCACGACGGCGATGTCGTCTAGAGCCGACCGGGCGAGATCCGCGTTGAAATCGGGCTGGCTGACCGTGAACTGGAAGCGGTCGCCGGTGGCAAACGGCCGCGCTACGCCGACTTTGAACACGGTGCCGGCTGCCGGCGCGACGCCTATTTCATCTGAGGGGGTCGTGAACCGAATCCGGTGCCGGAACAGCCGCTGCCGGCCTACACCCTCGATCAGGATGATGTCATCCCCAAAGTCGAATTCCCGGTTGCCGTTCAGGTCATCGATCAGGTAGTCGATGGGCACGTTCTTCGTCGCGTTGCGGGCGAAAAACGGCAGCGGCACACGCAAGAAGAGACCAATGCGTGGGGGGCGGTAGGTCGAGTCGGCCTCGTTGACCCAGTGCAGTTCGAAGTCGTCGAAGCTCTGGCGGTAGAGGCCCGTCGAGTCTTGCTCGACCGTCGCGATCCAGTTGGTGTTCAGCCCTTCGAGTGTCCGGGGGTCTAGGCTGAAGACATCGCCGGCATTGTTGCCTGAGCCTTTGAAGCCGGTCTGGTCAAAGTTGTACCTCACCTGGCCGGGTTCGATGAACTCGTTCTGGAACTCGATGACGAACCCGTCGATCATCGGCGACACGTCCACGAGGCCCGTCGGGGAGATCAGCTCACGGTCGTTGGCCACGTCGCGGACAGCGTAGCCGGTCGTTTCGTAGATCGCCGGGTTGTTCTCGTCGGGCTCGCTAAAGAACTCGACTTGGTAGACGCTACCCTCTGGCACCTCGTCGAAGTTGACCGGGTTGACCGCAATCGATCCGGTACCGATGCCAGAACTGGGCTTGCTGAGGTCTTCGTTGGCTCCGCCGCCTTCCAAGCCGGCCGCGTTCGATCTAGGGGTGACAACCGCTGCGTTCCGACTGATGCCGGTCACCTGGCCGGCGAGGTTGGTGGAGACGTTGAAGACGTTCTCCTGCGGGTCGATTTCGAGCTTGCCGGGTTCGTTCGGGTTCTCGATCCCGCGGTCGTAGGCCACCAGCGCGTAGTAGTACGTGATGCCGTTGACCACGTCGTCATCGACGTAGAAGAACGAGAGGCCGCTGTCGGTGCCGAGGTCGTAGATGGCTTCGCCTTCGAATACAGTGACCGGGCCACGGATGCCGTTGTCGAGGTCCCACTGCGCGATGGGCCGGTAGAACGTCGGGATACCGTCCTTGTTGGAGATCACGCGGGCGTCAGAGAGCAGGGGATCGGTGCCCTTGTAGAGCCGGAAGCCCTCGAAGTCGAACTCTTGCGCGAAGCGGTCGAACGAGGCGGTCGCGAGGGTGTCCCACGTCAGCGTCACGCGGCCATCGCCGGCCACGGCCGTCAGCGTCGGGACGATGGGCGCTTGGGCGAAGTTGTAATCAGCGTTGTAGATGTTCTGGACTGTCTTCCGGTTCTTGAAGAAGTCGGTCTCGTCGGCCCCGAAGATCCACGCCGTTGAGAAGAAGTCGGTCGTCTGCTGCCGGAGGCTGATCGCGCCGGAGGTGAAGAGCAGGAACGGCTCCGTGCTGTTGATCGCCGCATCGGGCGGCGTGCCAATCGTGATGTTCGGCTCGGCGAAGTTGACGATGCGGTCGAACATCCAGGTGTCCTCGGCGAGGTTCGTCCCGCTCTCGTAGAACGGCCGGCTGTCCAGGTCGTAGCCAGTCAGACCGATCTGGTCAGATTCGTCGACATCGAGCTCGTCGAAGTTCGGTTCGCCAGGGTCTGGCATGCCGTTGCCTTCGCCGGTGTCCGGGCCAGGATAACCGATATCGAACGGTCCGAGGCCGTCGAGCCCGACATCGTCGTTCGTCGATTCGCCGGGGTCGTAGACACCGTTGCCGTTGCCATCGAGGAAGGTCACCCAGTCGAGGTTCTCGTCGCCCGTCCACCAGGAGCCGGCTTGCATGGCCGGCCGCTGGTTGAGTGGGCCGTAGAAGCGCTCGAAGTCGGCGACGTTGTAGTTGGCGCGGACGTACTGGTCGATGGACTGGGTGCCCTCGATCAGGATGCCCGCTCCGCCGAGGCGCTGCTCGTCCGTGATGCCATCTTCGTCGTTGTCGAGCAAGTCGTCCCCGCGTGCCGGGCTTTCGAGGAAGGCCAAGCCGGTGTAGCCCAGGTTGTAGCGCGTGCCGTCCGTCCGGGTGCCGATGCCGTCGGCGTCCCATCCAAAGACGACATCCTGCTGAGCGTTGAACGCAGCGTTGTCATCGTCCTCCTCGTTGCCGAGGCCGTAGTCCGTCACCTGGGCGAACCACAGGCCGCCGGTGTCGCGCGGCTGAAGGATGTAGTCGGTCTCGCTCTTGTTCGTAATCCGGTAGATGATGAACATGACATCCTCGGCGAGCACGTTGGCCCACTGGAACATCCGGATTTGCGTCTGAATCCCGAAGCCGCCAATCGTCGAGTCGCTTGGCGAGGCGTAGAACACGCCGTGCTCGCTGAACGGGAGGCCGGTTTCAGGGTCGATGAGGTACTCCCAGTCGGAGTAGTCGTCTACGACGTAGTAGCTCTCCAGGTCGGCGTTGAAGATGCCACGGCCGAAGAAGCCGTTCCACTGCCCGGCCCAGCCTGGATCATCGGGGTTGTCGATGCGGTCGGGCCAGAAGGCGGGCCAGGAGCCCCGGTCGTCACTGAGCGCCGGCGTCGGTTCGAGTTGGCCGAGTTCGTTGACGCGGGCCGTGTTGTGGAAGCCGTTCAGCGGGAGCCAGCCCCAGATGCGGTTGTTCGAGCCAATCCGCGTGCCGGCACTCCGGTAGTGCGTAATCACCGGGTTGAGAAGCGTGTCCCCACGGCCGCCCCACTCGGGGACGATGTTGGCCAGGCTCTCGCGCTCGCCCGGCACGACGCCGGCAACCATCAGCCCGATGCCGTCGATGTGCCGGCCGCCGATGCCACGGGGCCAGACGCCCCACGGCAGGTCGCTCCAGCGAGCGAGTTCGGTCTGGTTACGGAAGTTGGTCTCGATCAGGTTGCCATCGAGGACCCCCCGCGCAATGAAACTCTGCTGCCCGCGATAGTCGGACGTAATCGAGTTTTGCGCGAGGGCCGGCGCAGTGGCGAGGCCGGCGAGAAGAAGGAAAGCGAGAAGTCGTCGCATGGAGTCGGTGTGGGGGAGGCGGACGGTTGGCCAGTCGGAAGCGTCGTCGGCTTCTTAGAGGGCGACCCGAAGGCCGAGGCTGATGCGGCGCGGGGCACCGAACCAAGCCTGACGGAGAAAGAATTCGTCGATGGAATTCACGCCGCCGACGCTGCCTTGGCGTCGTGCAAGCTGTTCCTCGACGGACGAATCAGGCTCGCCGGTGCTCTGCCAGACCGCGAAGACGACTTCGTTGTCAAACAGGTTTTGCACCTGCGCCAACAACTCGACGTTGCGGCTGAAGAACGGCACGGCGTAGAACAACCGCAGGTCGGAGAAGAACTGTAGCGGCCGGTCGGCATTGTTTGGGATCGTCGAGCGCACGAACTCGCGGACCGTCGTGTACGGCTCGCCGCTGCGCAGCTGGTTGATCATCGTGAACGTCAGGCCGTCGCGCGGGGCAATCGTGATCGTGTTGTTGAGCACGTGCCGGCGGTCCCAGTTCAGGCGTACGAGCGACAGGATCGGCTCCAACCCGCTCTGCTGCCGGCCAAACGCTTCGCCCGGATCAGACGACGTGCCTTGGGCAAACTGCAGCGTGTAGTCGAGCGTCCAGCTGATCGGTGCGGTCGGTTGCCGGAATAGCGAGAACGTGAGGCCGCGGATGGTGCCGTAGTCGCGGTTGATCCAGCGCACGGCAAAGTCGCCGTTCGGATTCCGCACGATCTCTTGCCCCGTCAGATTCCGGACATCCTTCGAGAAGAGCGTCAGCTCCAACCCGATGTCGCGCGTGAGGCCTTGCTGCAAGCCCAACTCGAAGGCGAGCGTGCGCTCCGGCTCCATTGCTGGGTTGCCGTACTGCGTCGAGAGCGAAAGCGGGTTGACCTCGTATTCCGGGTTCGTGTAGAGCCGGAAGAGCGTCGGCGTCTGGAAGAAGAGGCCGGCGGAGAACCGCATCACGCCTTGCTCGGAGATCGGGAACGCAATCCCAAGGCGCGGGCTGAGCTGAAACGACGGATCGGCCGCGACGCGGTTCGAGACGGAGTCGCCCGTGGCAACGTCGAGCACGCGTTCGGCCTGGGCCTGCCGCCAGTCGACGGGGATGTCGTAGTCCGGGTCGAAGTAGTCGAAGCGGAGGCCGGCGTTTACGATCAGGCCGGTGAATTCCATCTTGTCCTGGACGTAGGCCGCGAACTCGACGGGGCTGGCGTTCAGGCTGTTGTCCGAGAAGATATCAGGCGAGGGCTGTGGCCGGAAGCCGGTCCGTGCGCTGCGCTCGATGCTGAAGCTTCGGTTGTCCAGCCGGTGGAAGCGGGCTTGGACCCCGGTCTTCATCAGGTGGACCCGGTTGATCTGGCTGCTGAAGTCGGCAATGACGGTGTGCGTCGTCGTCTCCTCGTCGAGCGTGAACAATGTGTTGCCGGCGACCTCGAAAGCGTTCGCGCCATTCAGGTTGTCGAGCCGGTTCGATTGATAGCGCGAGTCGTTGGGGGATTCGTAGAGGTACTGGTCGTACGTGTCGCGCAGGTAGCTGTAGCTGATCTTCCCAAACGACTTCGTCCCTAGCGTGTAGCGCAACCCGACGATGTGCGTCTGGTTGTTCTGGAAGTCGCGGTTGATGCCATCGGGGACGTACTTGCGGTCGTGGCAGTCGCCGCAGGCCAGGCCTTCACCGTCTTGAAGGAAGAGGTTGTATTCGAGCTTGAGGTTCTTGGAGATGTTGTAGTTCAGCGAGCCATTCAGCGAGAGCCGGTCTGTGGGGCGAAGCGGCACGAAGCTGCCGTCTCCAGTGGACTCAATGAAGAAATTCTCCGGATTGCCCGACGTGAGGTTCGCCGAGGAATCCGACGGCGCGAAGAGGTTGCGGCCCACCAAGTAGCCGTCGTCACTGAAGTAGCGGCCAGAGAGTTGGATGCCAAGTTTGTCCTTGAGGATCGGGCCGCCGAAGCTGACCTGAACGTCGTTCAGGTTGTTCACGTCGAGCGCGTCGTTGAAGGACACCATTTCGCTCTCGAAGTCGGCCGGCGTCAGCCCGGCACCGGCAGCGGCCGTGCGGTTGACGAACTCGAGCTCGCGGCCCGAGGCGATGGTGCCGGCATAGCCCAGGAAGGATCCGGACCATTCGCGCGGTAAATCTTTGGTCACGATGTTCACGACGCCGGAGAGGGCTTGCCCGTACTCGGCATTGAAGACGCCCGAGATGACCTGCAGGCTGGAGACCATGTTCTGCTCGACTTCAAACGCGGCCGAGCTGTTGTAGGCGTTGTTGATCGGGACGCCATTGACGAGGTAGGCGACTTCCCCTGCGCGGCCTCCGCGGAACCGGCCGTCCACGACGCCAGCTTGGAGGTTGATCGCGTCGTTGATGCTCGTGACAGGCAGCGTTTCGAGCTGCTCGCCGCTCACGACGGCTGTCGTCGTCGTCCGGTCCACTTGCACGACGCCTCGTTCAGCGGTAATGACGATTTCTTCGCCCTCGATCACTTCTTCGCGGAGGTCGAAGTTGACCGTGGAGGTTTTGTCGACTTGCACCTGGACGTTTTCGACCGACGTGGCTGCGTAGCCGATGTACGCCGCGCGCACTGTGTACGTCCCTGGGCGGACGCGTAGAATCGTGTAATACCCTTCGAGGTCGGTCGATGCGCCGAGCGTCGTGCCTTCGACGAAGACGTTCACACCAATCAGCGGTTCACCAGAGGTGGCGTCAACGACGCGGCCGGCGATCTTGCCGTAGATGTCTGCAAGCGCCGGCGTGGCCAGCATCAGGCAGAAGAGCAGGCACACGAGAGCCAGCCGCTTGGATAGAAGGGGGAGGGAGCGCATCAGGATTTGCGAAAGGCGGCGGGTGGGCACAGCGAGGGCCGCACGCACCGTAAGGTTGGTTGAGCTGAGCGTGTACTGGACCAGCCAGAGACGGTGGGTGGACGGACCGCTGGGCTGAAACGTGGTGGTGACATCGCCATCAGGAAAAGGGCCGGAGCAGCATCCCGGGGACGCCGCCCCGGCCCTCATTTACCCCACACCATCGGGTAAAGTCCTGTACTGTGTCAGGTTACTTGATAACCATCATCGAGCGGGTCTGCGTGAAGGCAGAACCAGCATCGAGGCGGTAGAGGTAGAGACCCGAGCTGAGGCCGGCGGCGTCAAACGTGACGTTGTAGGCACCCGGTGCAAAGGTCTGGTTGCTCACCAGCGTCCGGACTTCCTGGCCAAGCGCGTTGAAGACGGTCAGCGTGACCGGCTGGGCGTTCGACAGGCTGAAGGAGATGGTCGTTTGCGGGTTGAACGGGTTCGGGTAGTTCTGGCCGAGCGTGTACGCTTCCGGGATTTCGTCGACTTCCGAGTCGGTCGTCACGAAGTCGCGGCCGGCGATGGCTACGACGCCCCAGTTCTGCGGGTTATTCCAGAAGTTCGCCGCAGCCGTTGGAGCCAGCGACCAGCCGATCTGGTGGTCCCGGGTTGCGCCGCTGTCGTTGTCGTTGAAGACCAGGTTGAACGGAATCACCCGAAGCTCATCGGAAGCCGGCGTCTCGAAGATGATGTCGCCAGAGTCCGGGCCTTGGATGCCGTCGAGCGGCAGGAAGGCGAGGACCTTGTACCCAACCCGGTTGCCGTCACCGTCCAGCATGAAGTCGGCGATGGAGCCGGCGGTGACGAGTTCAGCGTTGTTGCTGTGCGTCTCCCAGAAATGAGCGCCTGCGATGTTGCCGGCGTCGTCCATGAGCGGCGTGATCCGGAACTGGTAGTCCGGCTCTTCGCCCCGCTCGATGCCGTCGAAGTGGTCGTTCGTCAGCAGGAACGACTCCTGGTCGTAGAAGCCCACCATGAGCTCGACCGAGTCGAACATCCAGCCGTCGCCTGTATTGAAGTCGGCCGGCGGCATGTTGAGCGCGTCGTCGAGGACTTCGGCGTAGATGTACATCTCCGAGAGGCCCGTGGCGGCGTCCGTGTAGTAACCGATCCACGTCTTGGCGGAGAGGTCCGCGTCCGTGTCCGGGCCGACGGCGACGTCGAGGGCTTTGCTGTGGCCGGAGTCCGTGACGAGCGGGCTAAACAGCTCGGCCGGGAAGCCTTCGCCAGAAACGACGCCTTGCGACAGGTTGCCGAAGATCACATCGACTTCCGCTTCGTTGAGCTCAAAGATGAACGGATCCGCTTCGAGGTCGCTCGTGATGGCTTCGGAGCTGGCCGAGACGTCTTTGTTTTCGACGCCGAAGAGGCTCGTGGCCGTGACCGCGTAGTAGATCGTCTTGTTGGCAGCTAGCGCCGGGTGCGGGGCGACGACCGAGTGGTCGAGCGCAAAGGTCTCGGCGTTGAAGGCCACCGTGCCGAGCAGCGCGACATCGCTGGAGGACACGTCCGTGATCGGGAATTCGCTGACGTAGACGTTGTAGCCACCGAACTTGTCGTCATGCGTCCAGCCGACCGTGTTGGTGCCGTCTTCGCTGGTCAGCGTGACACCCGTCATCGGGTCCGGCGGATCTTTGGCGACGCTGAGGTCAAATCCGTCCTCACCGATGTACATGTCGTCGATGAGGATCGGGCCACCGCCAGTGTTGTTGTCGAACTGGAGGCCGAACTGTTTCACGGCTTGCCACTCGAATTCTTGCCAGAGTTCGTTGCCCTGGTCGAAGATGCCACCGACTTCGCCACCGACCCACGCGCCGGCATAGGACCAGTACTGCATCAGGGAGTCGACTTCAACAGCCAGGTCGGAGCCGTCAGCGGCTTTGCCGATTTTGGCGGAGTCAAGCGCAGCAACCGTGGTGGGAGGGAGGGGGATCGAGAAGTCGTACCAGCTGCCGTCACGAGCCCATGCGGGGATTTCCCAAGCCGCGCGGAAGGGCGGGTCGTCACCGGTACCGTCGGTTTTGTCCGTGAAGAGGATCCGCACGCCGCCCATGCCTTGGTTGGCCGGGTCGACCCAGAGACGGAGGTGAAGCGTGGAGCCTTCGCCGATTTCCGCGCCTACGAGGCCGGTGGCGTCAACGCCTGTGCCGGCGTCGAATTGGAAGCCAGGCTCGGCCCAGTTTCCGTAGGCAAAACGGGCGACTTGGTTGCCAGACTCGGGATCAGCCGGGTCGGCAACGACTTGCGCCGTGCTGTTTGGGATGAGGACGTTGGCTCCATCGACAAAGAAGATGAAGTTGTCCTCGATCGAAGTCAGCTGTGCGCTGGCGGGCTGATACCCGGCAAACGCCATCACGAGGAAGGCGACTGCGCACGCAGTGTAGCGTCGATACATGGTGTAATGGATTGTGGGGTGTGGTGTAAGGTGCAGGCTGGAAAGAGTGGGACCGGCCTGCGTGAAGCTAGAAGCTCTAGCTGGACAAGGCCGAGCAGCCGAGTGTACTGGTGCGCGGCACGAGTCGTGGTTCGAACCGAACCGAAAGCGGATCGGTCGTTTGTGGATGAGCAATCAGCTCCGTCGCGTGATACACCGCGCGGTAGCCGATGTCGTAAATCGGTACATGGATCGTGGAGAGCGAGGGCGACATCAACTGCGCCATCGGGACGTCGTCAAAGCCGATCAAGGCCACGTCGTCTGGGACGCGCAGGCCGTGGCGGTGAAGCGCTTTGAGCGCACCAATCGCCATGAAATCGTTGCCGGCGAACACCGCCGTGGGCGGCTCGGAGAGGCGCAGCAGCCGTTCCATGGCATGCATGCCGCTCGGGACGGTAAAGGACCCCGGCGCCACGAGCGACGAGTCGTGCGGCAAGCCGTGGTCTTGCAGGGCATTCAGGTATCCGCGGTACCGCTCCCGGCTGTCGACGTTGGCCTCAGGCCCCGTAATGAAGCCGATCCGTGTGTGGCCCAACTCGACCAAGTGCTGGACGGCCAGGCCGGCCCCGCGTTCATTGCTCACCAGAAAGGTCGCGTCGCGCTGATGGTAGCGGGGGCTGAAAAGCGAGACGACCGGAATCTCTGTCGGGAGAGCGGCTGCGATGGCCTCGCTGGGGACGTTGGGCGAGATGACGAGTAGGGCATCGACGCGGCTGCGGAGCATCGAGATTGCCTCGATGGTGTCGCGCTCGCGGTTGTGGGATCCCGTGATGATCAGGTGGTATCCGAGAGAGACCGCCGCTTCATCCATGCCCCGCACGAGCTCCATGAAGAACTCGTTGTACGTCAGGGGCAGCACGAGCCCAAGCGCCTGCGTCTTGTTCAGGCTGAGCGCTCGTGCGGTGGGGTTGGGGGCGTAGTCGAGCCGGCGGGCCGATTCCTCTACACGTCGGCGCGTTTCGGGTTTGACCAGACTGCTCTGGTTGAAGACGCGAGAGACTGTAGATACAGAAACGCCGGCCGCGCGAGCTACATCGCGGATGGTGGACATGGGAAGGAGTCTGTTGGTCGGCTTCAGCGTCCGTGGTGGGATGAAACCGGTTTCAAGAAGTGTAGCCAGAAGCGCTTCCTATTGTCAAACCCATCCTGTCGAAATTTTGCACCGGTGATAATCTCATTCGAGATAGTCCTCGTCTTTACAATTACTTACGATGTAAAGAAAAAATTATCCGAGCGTGCCTCTTGCAATGTATACACTGGATACATGACCTTGAAGCGCTCTGATTTGCCACATACGTGCCCGTTACGGGCGTCCCCAGGGCAAAAGCGGTTCCAGCGCGCTGACCCCTTCGCACGTGCTGCCGGCCCTGACCTCTGCTTCCCAAGCCACCACCATGATTCGATTGCTGACCGCCGCCGCACTGCTCGGTGTTGCCGCCTTGTTAGGCGCTGCCGGCTGTTCGGAGGCGGTACCCCCAGAAGCCCCTACGCTCCGGAATTCTACGTCGATGCCGGTTGGGGCGACCATCTCGTTGCGGGACCGGTTCGAAGGGCAGCCCACGGAAAACCTTCGCACGCCGTTCTACGCGGCCCTCGTTGCTGAGCATTTCAACAGCATCACGGTCGAGAACATGATGAAGCTCTCCAACATCGCAGTGGGAGAGGGGACGTACGAGTGGACCCATGCCGACGAGGCCGTGCGGTTTGCCGAGGCCAACGATATCCGCCTACACGGCCACACGCTGTTTTGGCACTACTCTATCCCCGGGTTCATCCG
>JBCDHV010000068.1:0-11673 GCA_038749615.1 Bacteroidota bacterium | reverse complement strand
GGCAGCTCACGTGCATTTTACGCTGGTTTCGGAGACCTACGGCCGGCAATGGGCCCCGAAAGTATCGCTCGGCGACGATCCGCTGGTGACGGACGCGCAACGACAGCGTTCGCGCGACGCAGGGGACTTCGCGACGGTGGTTGAGGTAGTAGAGTCGGACGGCAAGCAGCACATCGAGTTGAAGATCAGACTCAGGCGCGAGCCTGATTTCTGACGGTGATGCCTTAAATTGGTACGCGTAGCCCTTCTTCCCCAACGTTGTCCGCCATGTCTACCTCTCGTGCCGTCCTCTTAATTGCGGTACTCGTGCTCTCGGGCTGCGATACGAGCGTCAGCCAACAGGCCACAGACTGTAGCGAAGGCGTATTTCGCAGCCAGGAGGGGGTCATCGCGTTCGAAGCCGAGCGCGTCCCGTTATCCACGGGGTGGGTCAGGCAGGACGAAGTCGACGGGTACTCGGGTGAGGGATACTTGACGTGGAAACTCGAAACCAACACCCAGGCGAACGGGCAGGGACTGCTCCGGTATAGATTCGAGGTTGAGGAACCGGGGACCTACACGGTGAAGATCCGCAACTACCATCCATGCGAGGACATCACCGAGTGCAACGACATTTTCGTGCGGATGAACGCCGGCCCGTGGCGGAAGAATTTCAACCACACGTTCAGCGCATGGGACTGGAACTCGAGGCAGGACATCGACCACGAGTTTTCGGACGCGACGTACGAACTGGAAGTAGGTGTTCACACGCTTGACCTGAGCGGCCGGTCGAAGGACTTCAGCATCGACAAGATTGCCATTTACCACGCGGATACGCCGGCCGACGCGTACCAGCAAGCCGCTGCTGTCGATTGCACGGCAGAGCGCTAACTCAGCTCGTGCGTTAGCTTGCCTCTTCTAGCTTGCCTCTTGTAGAGCGGCGAAGTTCAGAGGCTCGAGGGCGCGAACGGTGATGTGCCGGCTCGATGGAGGGAAAAACACATACTTGCCCGGAAGAGCAGCCTCCACATCCTGAAGAAAGGCGTCGACAGCTGGCAAGGGCCGATGCGGCCAATCCATCACCAAGGAAGCGTGGCCGCATTCGGTTTGGTAATGCGGTGCGCGGTGCTCGGCCGAATTGACCCGAGGCCAGTAGGTCTCCAGCATGTCTTCACTGAACGGTGTCAGGAGTGATGCCACGAGGTTGGCGTGCTCAACAGGCACTTCAGAGATTGCCGGACCCGTGCCGAGCGGAAGGTCCAACGTGAGCCGGCGAAACTCGTGACTGCGGGTACCTAACTGAACCACCCGAAACGCATCGATCAGAAGCGATTCTTGGAGCAAGGCGGGCTCGTGCCGGCGGGCGATGGCCAACAGAGTATCGAGGTCGGAGCGTTGCAGTGTGGCATCTTCGTGTAGGGCACCGAGGGTGGTGTGGGGCCAGCGGCTGCCAGGGTATTCCGGATTGAGGCCGAGCTTTCTGCGCTCGATCTGCCGCTTGAAATCCAGAACCGGACGTGGAAACCCGAGGAAGGAAACCGTTAGCACGCCATGCCAGGCCACGAAAAATCGGTTGGGTTGCAGCACCACAGGCGGGACTTCAGCCGAGGTACGTTGCAACCAAGCCAAGGCCAGTCCGGCTGAGCGAGGCACCGCAGAAGGGGAGGAGGCCGGCATGAGCGAGACTGTGAAATTGGTCTTTAGGAGGGAGAAGGAATTGTACGCAGGGATCGATCGCCCTATTTTATCGTTCTGTGCATTCCGCGCAGGCAACAGTTCGTTGGCCAACAACGACTCCACAAGGCGAAGTAGCTCAGCTGGTTAGAGCGTCGGATTCATAACCCGGAGGTCGAGAGTTCAAGTCTCTCCTTCGCCACTCCCAGCCTGCCCCTGCTGACACTCCAGCAGGGGTTTTTTGTTTGAGCACGTTTCCAGCGAAGTGTCGTGTCTGCAGTGTACGTACACGTCCCGTTTTGTTCACAACGCTGCTCGTATTGCGACTTCTACTTCGTGACTTCCACGAACCTGAAGGACGACTACCTGCGAGCGTTCGAGCAAGAGGTGGTCTTGCGTTCAGAAGCCGGCTGGGACCGTAGCCCCATCCAAACGCTGTACTTCGGAGGGGGAACCCCGTCGCTATTGGCGCCTGCCGACATCCAGGGCATGGTGACGGCCGTTCATGAGGCGCTGGACCTGTCGGTTCTGAGGGAAACGACCCTTGAACTCAACCCGGAGAACGGTTCGCCGGCGTATCTGGAGGCTATCCGGCATGCCGGGATCGACCGGCTGAGTATCGGGGTGCAGTCTTTTGACGAGGAGATCCTACGTTTCATGAAACGTAGCCACGATGCCAGCGATGCCCGGCGTGTCATCGGTTCTGCGCGGTCGGCCGGCTTCGATAACTTCTCTGTCGATCTAATCTTCGGCATCCCTGGTCAGTCTGACGAGGATTGGCTCCGAACGCTCGATACGGTACTCGATTACAACGTGCCGCATCTGTCGATATATGGCCTCACGATTGAGCCGAAAACGCTGCTGAACCGCTGGGTCGAACAAGGGCATGTGGAGCCGGCAGGAGAGGAGCGGTTTGCGGCACAGTACATGGCGACGATCGAGCGCCTTGAAGCAGCTGGCTACGAGCACTACGAGGCCGCCAGTTTCGCACGAGATGGCTTGCGCTCGCAGCACAATCAGCAGTACTGGACCCACGGGGAATACCTCGGCCTCGGGCCGGCGGCCCACGGGTTCGAGTGGCAAGACGAGCCCGTGCGCAGCTCAAACGTGCGGTCGATCCGGAAGTATGTCGAATTGCTTAGCGCCGGCCAACGCCCCGTCGACGAAGAGGAAGTCCTAGACCCTGAAGATCTCGCCGACGAGCGCATCATGCTCCGGCTCCGCACTTCCGACGGCCTCAATCTCAGAGAGCTTCGCGACCGATACGGCTACGACCTGCAAAGCAAACGTGAAGACGACGTCCACGGATTACTTGAAGCCGGCTATGCCCTCCTTGATGGCGATCACCTCAAGCTGACGCAGCACGGTCGGCTTTTCACTGATGCGATCATCGGCCGGCTCATCTCTTGAGCAGCCTAGGCCCGGACAGCAGAATCGGGGGCCGACCCCCTTCGCATACTCTTCGAAAAGGCCTTCATCCTAGACGCTGACGGATAATTTTAAGGAGTTACCTACATCGAGGGCCTTGCAATCAACCCTCCGACGGTTGATGCGGTGGGGGTCCGACCCCCTTTACGCATTCTCCAAATCAGTCTTCATCGCGCATCGGCTCGACAGGGGTTCCGCCGAATAGGAACCAGCTGAAGAGGGCCATGCCAAAGGCCAAGAGGATCAGCAGAGCCCAAAATGCGGTACTTACGGGCGCGGACAGTTGGGTGATCAGAACTAGGAACCCGATGAACGTGAAGACCTGGACGCCACTCACGACTGCGCGTCCATAGATGCCGCCCAAGAGCGCACGGCGAGCGGTCCAGCACGCAACGGCAAAGCCTATGCAAGCCGCGCCCAAGACTTGCACGAGGGGCTTGCCGGCACGTCGGTCCAGGTCAAGCGTTGGGTCAAAGGACTCGGGCGAAAACAACAGGCTCAGTCCTGTGATCACCAGCAGGACGGCGTAGCCGGCTACGTAGCGACTCGTCCATCTGGTCATTCGTTAGTACCCGTTGTGCGGCAGCCAGACATCGAGGATGTCGAGTTGGTCCACATTGCCGTCCAGATTTAGATCGGCCGGTGAGTAGACCGATGTAGCAGGGACCACGTCCTGCCAGAGTTGGATGTCTGCTGCTGTGACCTCGCCGTCCTGATCGATGTCACCCGGGCACAGAGTGCCGTATGACAGAGGACTACACGACTCCAGGTTCTGGGCCTGCAAGGTAATCTGAAACGCCGTTCCGCTCACCAGAGGGGTCTGACTAACACCCACAATATGGTTTCGGTGCGTGACAGAGACGTAGTACGGACCAGATGAGGCACCGAAGAACGGGACGCGGCTCTCGCCATCCAGGTCAGTCAACGAACCGTCGGACAAGACGAAGGCCGCCCGTTGAACCACATCGGGCCCCGTCGGAGACGTCCGGAGACCAAGGAGCATCCAGTCGACTACCCGGCTGTTAGGAATCGCATTGACACGCTCGATCCCTGTGTAGGACCAAGGAGCTTGGCTGTATGGTTGGCTCAGCGGGAGCAGGCTTGATGCGTTCAAATCGGTACGCATGAGCCCGTTCTCCAGCGCACCTACGAGGCGAACGCTGCCTGTGAGAACGACCGGAGGCTGATACGTGAAGCGCTGAATGTGGGGATACGGCTGCGAAAACTGCGTGACGTATGCGGTACTACCGTCTGGGGAAAACGCAAGCCCACGAGGCCGGCCTTCGTAAGGGTCAGGACTCCAGGTAATCGAATCGAGAGGTGCTGGATGAACGCCACCAGACGTTGCGTAGTCCAGAATGTCGTCGATATCAAACTCGTACCACGTGTTGAGCGTGTAGGTGTCTAAGTCGACAAGGTTACTGTTCAGCGCGTTACCCGAACTGGCCCAGACGTTGCCGGTAGTCGGATGGAAGGCGATGGATTCGACTTGGAGTCCCTGAAAGACGATTCCAACGCTATCGAAGGGTGAGTTGAAATCAGAGCGCTCGTACACCACGGTGTGTGGACTTTCGTACTCCGTGTTGAAGAAGTACAGCCCATCGTGTGTCACCTCTAACGTTCTCCCATGGTCGCGAGGCTGCACGTTCAGCACTTTTGAAAACGACAGGTCTGGCTCCAGCATGTACACTGGATAATAAGACAAGACGGGAGCGACGTAGACATTGCCGAACCGGTCCGTTGCAGCCTGCCGGAGCGAGCTTACATACGTAAATTTACCTAGGCCAGCACCCGTGCGGTAGTCAATTTTATAGAGGGTGTTGAACTGCGAGGCCAAGATGTGGCCATCCGAACTGGCTCTAAGCCCTCTACCGGAACGGCCTTCCCACGACTTGTTGCCGAAGCCGTCCGTTACCACTCTACCGCCCAGCGTGTCACGGCCACCGTCAGGAAAGTCTAGAAATTGGAGAGGCGAGAACGAAGCCGGCGTCCCGTCTGGGTGCCAGACGAAAATCTCGCGGATGGGATACCAATTGCCCCCAAGTTCAGGGACGATCACACTGTCCGTGGCAGAAAATCCGTGCCACCAAATCTTGCCTTCAGGGTCTACGGCTATGCCGTGCCCGCCAAGGTCGCCGGCATCTGCAGTGGGTGAGGTAACAGGAGGGAACGTAGCATCGAACGTCCACTGTGCGGTGGTAGCCTGAACCAGGAGGCCGCTCAGGCAAGCGGCTAGAAGTACTCGTAGCATCGGGGGGAAGGATATGCTCAGATGTGGGAGATGGTGCAGCACTGTAAATGCCTGCACGTGCTCTGAACATACCTCACCCAGCGATGAAGTGCTATCGGTAATGACTGCTTGCCAGGACGGCGCACCGGAGATGAGCGACTACCGCTTCCGCCTGCGTCCACGGCCTCCGCCTCTGTTTCCTCCACCGCCGTTTCCGCGCTTGCGGTACGAGCGATCTTCTTTCTCCGCGAGGGCTTCAGGGCCGCGTGCGTCGAGATCACTGGTGAGAAAATCGTCGAGGACGCGGGCGAGAGGCTGTGGCTCTTCTTCCGCGATCAGGTTGCGGATCATCGGGATGAAGCGGTCGATCCGGTCCTGGTTCAGGAGGCTCTTGCTCTTGAAGTGCGCTTCGAGCTTCTCGCGGACGACCTCGAATTCGGGGACCTCTGCTGAATCAGCGGTAGCTTCCTGGTTGGTCGTTCCGTGGAGGCTGGCGTGGTAAAACTCGTCCACAAGCAGGGCCAAGAGCTTGATACGCTCGTTGTCGATCAGTTGCTCGACGTACGGGGTCAGCTTCTTGACCCGCTCCCGCATGACATCGGTTGCTTGCCGCGTGCGCGTCTCCAGCAGTGCAGTCACCCGTTCGCTGACGCGTTCCTCAACGGCTTCCTGGGTGGGTGGCTCGACGCGCTCCAGGTCGATGTCGTACCGGCTGCCGATCCGCAGCAAGGAATTGACCTCGGCCATTGTCACCAGCGTGTAGTTCACGCCTGATTTCCCGGCGCGAGCCGTCCGGCCGGCACGGTGGACGTAATACTCAGGGTCTTGAGGCACATCGTACTGAAAAATGTGCCCGAGGTCCGAGATGTCGATGCCTCGTGCCGCCACGTCGGTAGCTACCAGGAAGCGCAACTCACCCGCCTTGAGGCGCTTGACGATGCGCTCGCGGTCGCGCTGCTTGAGATCCCCGGAGAGCCCCTGGACATCGAATCCGTAGTTGTGCAGCATCCGCGCGACGAAATCGACTTGCCGGCGAGTGTTGGCGAAGATAATTGCCGAATCCGGGTTCTGGAGCTCGATGAGCCGGACCAGCGTGCTGTTCTTGTCCATCGGTGAGAGCACCATGTAGCGGTGCTCCATCGTGTCGACACTCACGTGGCCGATCCGCAGGATTTCGGGATCGTTCAGGAAGACTTCGCCCAGCACCTGCACTTTGTAGGGCATCGTGGCGCTGTACATGTACGAGTACCGTTCGCCGGGCGACAAGTAGCGCTTCAGTTCGAGCATGTCGGGGTAGAAACCCATCGACAACATCTCGTCGGCTTCGTCGAGGATCAGGACTTTCAGGGCTTCGAGATCGAGGGTGCCGCGTTGCAAGTGGTCCAGGATCCGGCCAGGCGTCCCGATGACGACGTGAGTGCCACGCTTGAACGCGTCGATCTGGTCGTTGTACCGCGTACCACCGTACACGAGGACGCTCGAGAGCTGTTGCTCTGCATCGAGCCCCTCGTTCATGGCCTCGAATTGCTGATACGTTTGCCGGGCGAGCTCGCGCGTTGGGGCGAGAATGAGCGCCTGGGCAGCCCGTTTGCTAGGATCGAGCAACTCGAAGAGCGGAAGCAAAAACGCTCCGGTCTTCCCACTGCCCGTCCGGCTCTGGACGATGAGGTCGCGGCGGTCGAGCGCGTAGGGGATGGCCTTGGATTGAACTGGCATCAAGCTCGACCAGCCGGCAGCGTGTACGGCCCGTTGTAGCGCATCCGGGAGCCCATCGAAGGTGGCCTCGGGAAGCGCGTTTTCAGGTTCTTGGTGTTGCTCTTGAGCCTCGCGCTGCTTCTTGGCAGGCGAGGAGGTTAGGTCGATGACCTGGATAAATTTGTTTGCCATAAGGCAGGGATCTCGAACTCGTGGAAGCGTAGACCTGAAAGCCGGTAGGAGGGCGCTAGAATTCGCGCGCCTTCCACCGAATGCGGGGTTGGACGAGCAGCGAAAGCGGGACGCCGACCATGTACGCCGTTAAATAAGCCTCGAACGCAGGCACGTCGATGAGCCGGAGTGGGAGTCCGAGCCGACGGGACGCGGTCCTTAGAAGATACACATCTCCTAGTGCCTTTGTCAGTATCCCCATCAGAGCGGGGACAGGTGCCAAGAGCAACGCCACAGGGAGGAGCGCGTGGGTGGCGATGCCGATGGTGTAAAGGCCATATACCCATGCCGGCACGCGAAGCCCGCCTCGGGCCCACCGTTTCCGTTGCCGGAATGCGTGGAGGACGGATGGTGCTGGCAGCGTTGTGTTTAGCAGCGATTTGTTGAACGGCAGATACACCTCGAAGTTCGGAAGCCGAGAAACGGCCTGGAAGAGCACGTAGTCTTCCGTCACACTGAAGGGCAGCTTTGGGTAGCCCCCAACGGCCTCATAGGCCTCGCGCCGGATCGCCATATTGTTTCCCATAGCCGTTATTGCATACCCAAATTCAGATGCAGCTGAAGCGATGGAGAAGAGGTAGACCCAGTCGATGGCCTGCACCCGGTCGTCTACGGTCACTTGTGGCGAAACGGCCGTGATACCGCACACCATTCCGGTACCGTCTCGGTCCAGGCGGTCGACGACGGAGGCCAACCACGAGGCCGGCGGGCGGCAATCCGCGTCCGTGATGACGAGATAAGGCGAACTTGTTGCCTCAATGGCCCGGTGGATGGCGAGGGCCTTGCCCCGTACATGCCCGATCGGTTCGCCAGCCTCCATCAAACGAACCTGATGGGTGCCCTCTTGGTGCGTAGCCGGCATCCCGGTTCGAACCTGATCTGCCGTCCCATCCGTCGAGCCATCGTTCACGATGACGATCTCGACCGGCCCGTTGTACGCTTGCTTGAGGAGCGCGTCGATGCAATCGCCGATGTGATCCTCTTCATTCCGGGCAGCTACGATCACGGTGACAGATGGCCAGACGGTGCGTTCAGCGGCTGGGGGACTCTGGCGCACACGCCGCAGGACGAGGGCGATCGCAACAATGCCGGCGGTGTAGAACGCGGCAAACCCGAGGGCGGCGTAGAGGACGGCTTCAGAGAATGGCATCCCAGAAAGTAGCCGAACCAGACCTCAACTGGCAAAGCATCGGGCAACAATCGTCTCGGCTACTTCTCAGCCGGTGCTGCCGAAAGTGCTTCAAACCGCCAGCCATCAGCGGAGAGCTGGCGCAGGATGCCTTCGAGCGCGGGGAGGGTGACATCCAGAAACTTCGGATTGTCGTGCAAGACAATCACGCTGCCTGGCCGAGTGAAGCGCACCACGAACCGCTCGATGAATTCTGAACTAGCGCCTGGGTAAAAGTCGCCAGGCATCACGTCCCACAACACCATCCGCTGCCGGACTCCGGTGCACCAGTCGCGCATAGCCCGTGTGAAGCGGCCGTACGGGGGGCGCATGAAGCTCAGGTCGGTATTGCTGATCTGCTGCAACGCTTCGCCGGCCCGCACGAGGCTGGCGCGCACGTCATCAGCCGGCGTCCGCCAGGCATCGGGATGGTTGTGGGTGTGATTGCCGATCGTGTGGCCGGCTGCAATCAACCGTTTCACGAGCTCAGGCCGCTCCTCTGCGTGCCGACCAAGGAGGAAAAAGGTTGCCCGTGCATCGTACCTCGCTAGGAGGTCGAGCAACGCCGGTGTGCCCCGGACGCTCGGGCCATCGTCGAAGGTCAGATAGGCCGTGCGTGTAGACGTCGGGACGCGCCAGAGTACGTCGGGCAGCCACCGGCCGGTGAGCCGTGCCAGATAGGTAGCCGAGTAGCTGAGGAGCCGAGGGATGAGCATGAGGTGGAACGTTGGCGCTCAGTTGAGGGAGAGAGGGGATGTAGGGAATTATGATTTGGGATTTATGAATTATGAAGGACTGGCTGGACCGCTCTGCTCGTCAAATACAAAGGCAGTCTGCCGGAGACCGAGCAGAACGAACCGATCTGGTTCAACGCGACCGTTTCTCATAAATCATAAATCCCAAACCATACTTTCAGAAGCGTTTCAACGCTTCACCCTCCGGTCTTTCCATGTGTAGCCGCCGAATGCGCCGGCCGCCCCAATGTACACGACGTAGGGGATCTGGAGCAGTTGTTCGAACAGGAAATAACGCATGAGCGAAAGCCGGCCAAAATGACGGCTCGCCGAGACCATCAAAGGAAGCTCTGACGCGATCTTGGTTCCGAAGCCTGCGGCTACCCAAGGAAGCAAGGCCGGCACCCAGATCGTTGCGATGGCCGAGCCGAGGAGTAGGGCATAAAACCCGTAGATGAGCGCAAGCATCCCGACGAGCAGCGGGCTCGGGTAGTGCATTCCTTTCGAGGCCCACCGCCGGCGCTGCTGAATGAACGCCGGCCCATCGGTGACGGCTTCTGTGGTAACGAGCGCGTCGAGGCTCGGGTTGAAGGCCACCGAATATTCGGTTTCCCGGGCAATCTTCTGCATCAGCAACTCATCGTCGCCGGAGGTCAGGTGGTCGATACCGCTGAAGCCGCCGAGCTCGTTGAACACGTCGCGTCGATACGCCACATTCGCGCCGTTGCACATGTTGGGCCGCCCAATCCCAATGGCTCCTGCACCGATGGCAACCAATCCGAGAAACTCCAGCGCCTGCATGTCTTCCCACGGGCTTGCCCCGTACGAATAGACGACGGGCCCTGACACAAACGCCGTCTTGCCGTCAAACCGCGCCAGCATCGACTCGACCCATCCAGGAGCCGGCTCGCAGTCTGCATCCGTGGTCAGGACGATGTCGCTCGACAAGTGGGCGATGCCGAATTCTAACGCGCGTTTTTTGTACGCTCGTGCGCGCGAGGGGTCGCTTTCAAGCCGCAGGCTGCTGAGCCGGCTGCGTTGGTCCGGGGAGAGGGTCTCTGCAAAGCGTGCGACGGCTCCGGAGGTATCGTCTGTGGACGCATCGTCGATGACTAGCACGTCGTACACGCCCTCGCCGGCGAACAGGGCTCCTAAGCAGTGGTGGATACAAGCGGCTTCGTTGCGAGCCGGCACCAAAACGGACGCGGTCAAGTCGTTAACCGTTGGGCGATCTCTCCGTACAACCCGTCGGAACCCTGCCCAGAAGGCGATCATCACGCCGGCATAGAAGAAACCGAGCGTCACTAGAAGCCAACCGACGATCACGCCTCGCCTCCAGAAAGACGCTCTGTACCTGCGAGACCGCTTGGCTGCGTGGCCGTCGACGCCTGATCGCGCGCGATGCGCAGCTTCAACAAGAAGGGGGTCCCGACGAGAGCCGGCAGAAGGAGGTTGATCGTGAAGAGCATGAACGCCGCATCGAAGGCCGCCGCGTGCGCGACTCCGAACGCGCCCAGAAAGTAGACGGCTGCTCCCTCTCGGATACCTAGGTCAGCCAGCGTCACAGAAGGCAACACCGTCTGGGCAAAGAACACTAGGCCCACGCCGGCAAAGGCATCCACGAGCCCAAGGTCGCCCCCAAAGGCGTAGACCAGGCAGACGAACTGAGCAGAGAAGACGATGTAGCGGACGGCCGACTGCGCGAGTAGGAGGTCGGTGTCGTGCGGCCGGAGCCGGCTCAGGAACGTCAAGCGCCGCCGGAGCCGCTCACCCGGGATGATCCGCATCAGGACTACGTAGGCCATGCGAGGATGCACCACGATGTAGAGCGCTGCCCCAATCCCCAGCAAGCCCAGGACAGCCACCATCTGCCACACTGCACCCGGCAGCCGCAGGTGAAACAGCAGAAAATACAGCAAGCACAACCAGCCGGCCGTCAGGTAGGCGGCGAGCGCAATCATGCGATCTGCGAACGTGAGCGCGGCGATTTCGAGCCGGTCGTGGTGGCGGAGGTAAAACGCGCGCCCGGCATAGTCGCCCACGCGGGCCGGCGTGAAGAGGCCCAGCGCGTACCCGCTCATCATCGACCCAAACGTTTCCCGAAATCTCGGCGTTTCAGGGAGCGTTCGGTCTAGAAGGGTATGCCATTTCCAGGCTTCGAGGAGGAGGTTTACCGGCAACAGGACAAGCGCCAGTCCGATCCAGAGTGGAGAGGCAGACCAGAGTGCGGCCAGCACGGCTTGGCCATCGACCATGCCGATCAGGAAGGCTAAGGCTGCTCCTGCTAAGACAACTTTGATGAGAAGAAAGGCCTTCTTCGATGCCGGACGGTTCACGTCGTGGATGCCAAAAGATGAGCCTGGATGCGAGGCGGAGGCAGTAAGGACCGATCCGGAAAGTCGGCGCGGAAGGCGAGAACGTGCGAGCCGACGTTGAGCGAGGCGCTCGAAGCAGGCGTAGCGCCAGCTACGGCGATGCAGAGCAACGAAGCGCAGCGTTCGCGCAGCCGTTCGCAGCCCGCGAGGGCTTTTCGG
>JBCDHV010000067.1:0-11743 GCA_038749615.1 Bacteroidota bacterium | reverse complement strand
TGGTACTTGACGCCACCTCCGAAGTTGGCACCAGCACCCGTGAAGGTCGCGTCCGAGCCGGCAATGTCAACCGTCGTTTGGATCGCAAGAAGGCCAGCCTCGGCATAGGGGCGCACCTTGCTCACCGTCGAGCCAAAAGTATACTGGACGCCGAGGACACCCTGCCCAAGCGTGTAGTCAAGGGCGGCCCCACTGAGTTCGTCTTCTTCGGAGAGAGCGGCGGCATCGGCTTCAAGAAAGATGGCGACGCCCTCCGTGAATCCGTAGCCAAGCCGTAGCCCAACGCCGGCCCCGCCTGTGCCGCCAAATTCGTCTCCTGAGAAGTTCCATTGGCTGTAGTTGCCGTGTACGTTGACGAAAAACCCGGAGCCCGTCGATTGCATGGCCATCGGTTGGGCCACAGCGAGCATTGGGAAAAGAAGAAGGGCCGAGAAAAGTGTTTTCATGACGAAAGCGAATGTGGTGAGGGAAAGCAGCCGGCGGTGCCAGCGTCGAAGAATAAGGGTTTGTGTCAAATGAAGTCAGGAAGGCATGTTTAACTATCTCTAGCGCGGCGAGCCGCTGGTTTGGCTCACCCGGTAGGTCTGTTTGTGTCCAGCAGAGCGCCGGGTTGAGGGTTTGCCAGGCCAGTCGACGCTGACGTGCTCGGGAATATTCCGCTGCACCACCTGAGCGAAGGCTCTCATGACCTTGTCGTCATGCGTGTACTTGCATATCGAGATCGTGCGCTGATTGGGGCCAGCGAGGCGAAAACGCCAGGAGCAGTCCTTGACGTGCAGGACGTGGCCGACCTCTTTCCAAGGCACCGGCATCGAACGGCCCTTCTTGTCGTAGACGATCAGCGAGTCTGGGGTAAGCTCGAAGGCATGCTGGCAGTCTCTGAAATACCAGCGGCCGGCTGTGAAGGAGAAGCCGAGAGCAGCCCCCATGAGCGCTCCAAACGCCATGAAGCCAGCCGACAGCACGTTGATGTCCAGGCGCTCGGCCGCAGCACCGAGCATCAGGATCAGGCCCAGGACAGCGCCCGCGAGCACGGAGAGCACGATGGCCGGCTTTTTAGGCTCGTAGCGTTGGTTGAATTCGAGGGGAGCAGGAAGAGCAGACGTCATGGCAATATCCAGGTTGGTTCATCTAGACACGTGCCACGGGCTGGCATTCGGGATCATGCTGGACGCGGACGTTTTCCCTAATCAGTAGTCCGACGGGTCCACGCGTTGCACGCGGACGTTCGGCGGCAGGTAGGTGTAGACGAGCCGGCTAAACGCACGCATGACCTCTTCGTCGTGTGTGGTTTCGCTGATCGTGACCTTCCCGCGTTGCCGGCCCTCGAACCGAAAGCTCCACTTGTTGTGGGGGACGTGCACGGCTTTGGTGATTCTGCGCCACAGCACCCGCGTCGTCTGGCCACGCTTGTCGGTCACAACGAATCCGTCTTCGGTGAGCTCAAACGCATTCTGCCCGTTGCCGAGGTGCCACGTGCCGGCGGATGCCCAAAGTCCAGTCCAGGCACCGAGGCCCGTCGCGATGGCCAAATACAGGGCCCACTCCAGAGCCGTAGCCCCGCTGAAGAGCGCGACGAGAGAGAGCAGCCCGACGCAAAACCCGACGGCACCGAGCACATTCAGCCACGTCGAGGGCTGTGCAGGCCGGTAGACCGTACCGAGTTTAAGCGGGGTAGGAAGTGAGAGCGTGGCGTTCATGGTGATATCCAAGTTGGTTCACTTAGATACGTGCCATCAAGGCCGGGGAAGGATCATGCTGTGGACGCGCTTGTGCCGGGCGGGGAAGGGGTGAAGGGTGAAGGGGGAAGGGAGCAGGGGGAAGGATACAGGATAAAGGGAGCAGGGGGAAGGATACAGGATGAAGGGGGAACGGGGCAGGCGGGGGGAGTTGAGGACGGGCGGGTCTGTCACTGCACTCCTTGTTTGGACCTTTGCCGGCGTGCACTTCAGCGCGAAGCGGCCCTCCCCCGAATGCTGATGCTGGACCCTGCGAAGCAGGCGAAAACGTAGCCTGCGAGTGGGTCTTCACCCGTAGAGCCGATGAGCAAACACCGCGCATGCGGCACAGATCGCTCGTCCCGAACGGGCCTGCACCCTGAGCGCCACAGGCCGGTCATCCTCTCTCTTCAACACCTCAACGCGACCGCTCGTTCACTCCTCGACTTGACCACTACGCCACGCCCACTCACCCCGCTCGGACCGTCGCGTTTTCTCCGATTTGCATCTCCAGCCGGGTGCCGGCGGGCCACGTGACGTTTTCGCCACGGCCGGCTTTGTCGCTGAACAGAGCGCGCCGCACACCGAGGCGTTGGCCGTCGACCGTCTGGACGGATTCGACCTCGATGGTCATCTCGCCGGCCGTCCGCCCCTCACCACGTCTGGCTTTTCGGCAACGTCCGAACGCCGTCGCGCCGGCTGCAATCACGGTGGCTCCATCGACGCGAATAGCGGAAGCCACGCGGAACGTTATTTGTTGCCCTTCTCGCAAAGAGGCTGAACTGAGCGCGGAACTCGTGGCCAGCACGAGCGCAGTTCCTCGGCGCACTTGTACGCTGCGGGCGTTGGCTGGGGGAGCAGCCGGCTTGGTCTCCTCACGGGCAGTCTCGCGTGTGGTCTCACGCTCGGTCGGCTTTTCCTCGGCTGGCTTTTCTTCCGCAGCCGTCTCGCGCTGAGTGGGGCGCTGCGGTTCTGGTGCTGGAGTCGTGCGCTCCGTGCCGGACGATTGTCTGCGCTCAGGTTGGCTGCGGCGTTGAGCAGGGCGAGTCGTCGTTTCACGGCTGGCCGTCTCAGGCTCGCCATTGAGCTGGCGCTGGATCTGCAAGGCTTCTGTGTTGTCCGGGTCGACGGAGAGAATGCGTTTGACAACAGCCCGCGCAGCGTCTGCCCGGCCGGCTGCGGCGTGCCCTCTGGCTTCCTGCACCAAGTCGGCAACCGTGACGAAAGCAGGGCCTGAATCGGGTTGGTTCAGCGTTCCAGCCGGCGCTGTCCGTTGAACAAGGTCAGGAGATTCACTGGGATTCGTACGCTCGGCCGGTGGCTCCTCTGACAGCCCAGGTTGGTCCGCGAGGTCGTCCGGGGAAGACGGCTCGGTGGTTCCTCCTCCACTGATCGCGAAGAACAGCCCCAAGATCATGACCACGCCCAGCGCCGTGGCCAGGACGATCTGCGCCGGCCGCGAGGTCTTGAGCGTGTGCATCAACGATCCGCCTGCCGCAGCGGATACGGCGGTCTGGGGCGTTTCGGAGGGAGAGGCTACCCGTGTGGCTCCGCCAACAGCCCCGCCAGCTACGACGGTCGGGGCGAGGCCAGCTGCAGTCTTGTACTGGTTCGGCTGCGTGGCATCCAAGACACCGACGTGACCAACGATTGGTTTGGCGGCCGGCAGGTCCAGGGCGAGCAAGGCATCACGGAATTCGTCCGCCGATGCAAACCGGGCAGCGGGGTCTTTTTCGAGGGCCTTCAGGATGACGGCTTCCAGGGCGTCCGGCATGCCGGGGCGAAACACGCGCGGAGGAGCCGGCGCTTCCTGAATCTGCGCCTGCATGAGCGTGAAATCGCTCTGGCTCTCGAAGGGCACGCGGCCCGTCAGCAATTCGTAGAGCACGATGCCGAGCGCGTAGACATCGGTTGCCGGCGTTGCCTCTTTGCCTTGCACCTGCTCGGGCGCCATGTATTCCAGCGTGCCGATGAGCCGGCCGGCTCGCGTCATCCGAGCTGACCCCAGCGCCCGCGCGATGCCGAAGTCCATCACCTTGACGCGGCCGGTCTCCGTGAGCATGGCGTTCGCCGGCTTGAGATCACGGTGGATGATGCCGGCTTCGTGTGCGTGCCCCACGCCGTCGAGGATCTGGGCCATGACTTCCACGGCCTGTGCCGGCTCCAGTGGCCCCACACGCCGCAACAGGTCTTCTAGCGTTTCGCCGCGCACAAATTCCATGACCATGTAGAGATGGCCATTGGGCTCCTGCAAAAAGCTGTAGAGAAGGGCGACGTTCGGATGGTTGAGCCGGGCCAAGGTCACCGCCTCGCTGCGGAACCGGGCGGCTACGTTTTCCTGACTCGCTAGCTCAGGGCGGAGTGCCTTGATGGCAACTTCCCGGTCGAGCATGGCATCGACGCCCTGAAATACGGTGCCCATCCCGCCTTCGCCTATGAAGCGGACGACGTCGTACGATCCTATGCGTTGGCCGATCATGGTCGTTGGTAATCGGTTGGGTGGTTAGCCACGTGTGTGGGAGGAGATCTGAGCCCTCAAACGCCTCGTGTGGGGCGGTCGGTGTTGACGAATTCTTGGGCCTGCAAAGCAGCAACGGTAATGTTGTCGTGTCCGCCGCGCATACGGGCGAGGGCGACAAGCGCGTCGGCGACGAGCGGAAGGGCCGGCAAGGCCAGCACCTGCCCGATCTCGATCTTCGGGACGAGGTCGTAGAGGCCGTCGCTGCAAATCATGAACCGGTCGCCGGCTCTCACGTCGATTTCGCTCATCGTCACTTCTACTTTCGGCTGCGTGCCGAGCGCGCGGCTGAGGACGTTGCGGTCGTCATGCGTGGCCGCCTCGGCCGCCGTGATCGTGCCTTGCTCGACCAGTTCCTGCACGAGCGTGTGATCCACGGTGATCTGCTCGATGCGTTCGTTTCGGAGGCGGTAGAGCCGGCTGTCTCCCACGTGGGCCACGTAGCCCTTGCCACCGATGATCGCGAGGGCCGTGATGGTCGTGCCCATGCCTTGGAGGTCTGCTTCGGCTTGAGCCTCTTCGTGGATGGCGCGGTTCGCCAGCAGCACCGCCCGCTCCAAAGCAACCGCTGGTGGGCGTTCGTCATCGTCGTAATACCGGCCTACCACGGTGTCCACGGCGATCCGGCTGGCGCGTTGCCCGCCGGCGTGCCCGCCCATGCCGTCTGCCACGATGGCGAGTGCACCGCGCCGGCTCACCAAATCGGGGAGTTTCGGCCGGACGAACTGCGCGGCATCCTGATTCGATTCGCGTACACAGCCTACATCCGTACGGACACTGGCGGACACGGTGAGGGTGGCAGCAGGGGTAGGATCTGGAGCCGGTGCAGCGGGGGCCGGAGTAGGGGCTGCAGGTGGGTTAGCGGCGCGTTTTCTGGAGCGGAAAAGCATATTCCTTTCGTCGGTAAGACGCGATGGTGACCTGAAGGTCTCGTTTGGATTCGTAGCCAGGCGCGCCGACATCGAACGCGACGGTACTGCCGCGCTCGCCGCGGATGGTGAACGGGAGCTGGTAGCTTCGGCCCTGGAGCACGATGTAGGCTTCAGGCGCGTTCAGCACGCGGATGGTTACGGAATCGGGATCGTTGAAGGTGGGGGAGAGCGTTCCGAAGACTTGGTTGCCTTCAGCCGGTTGCACGGGCCCGCCCTCTGAGCTGTTCAGTGGGGGAATTCCGTCGGGACGTAGGACGGTGCCTGAGTGTTCAGGCGGAGGATCGGGCGTGACATCCGGTTCGCTAGAGGGCCAGAATAACACACCGAGGATCAGCACGCCGGCCAAGCCGAGCGATCCGAAGCCGATGCGGCGCATCAAATCCGGCTGCAGCGAGATCGTCCTGTGCGGGGCGGTGACGTAGGCCGTGAGCGCGTCGGCCAGCCCAGCCGCGGTCTGGTAGCGAGAGGCCGGCTTTTTCTTCAGGCAGGACGCAATGACCGTGTCCGCCCAGGGCGGCGCGGTCGGGCTCATGGCCGAGGCCGGCGCATAAATGGCCCGGCTGATCTGGTTGTAGAGCTCCAGCGCGTTCTCCGACTGAAACGGCGGATGGCCGGTTAGCATCTCGTAGAACAGCACGCCGAGCGCCCAGACATCGGTCTGCAACGACGTGCGCCCGCCCAGCTGTTCCGGAGCGAGGTAGTCGAGTGTGCCGACGACGAGGCCGGTGCTGGTCAGTTTGGGCGACTGCCGGTCTTTTGCAATCCCAAAATCAAGCAGCTTCACCTTCCAGCCTTCGTCCGTCCAGCGCGCCTTGATATTGTGGGGCTTGATGTCTCGGTGGACGATGCCTTTGCCGTGGAGGTACTTCACGGCCTCGACGACCTTGCGGAAGACCTGGACGGCGTCGTCTGGCATCATGCCGCGCTCGCCGATGTGCTGGTCTAGCGTGGGGCCGGGGACGAACTCGAGGGCGATGGCCGGCCGGCCGTCAATGTCGAGCAGTTCGTAGAGGCCGGCGATGTTCGGATGTTGGAGGCCGGCGTGGACGCGCGCCTCGTTGGCGAAGCGGTCAGCGTAGTCCATCACGGTGAGCCGCTTGATCGCCACGGTGCGGTTCAGCGCTTGGTGGCGTGCGCGGTAGACTTGCCCCATGCCGCCCGCCCCGATGAAGGCTTCGATGCGGTAGGGACCGATCTGGCGGTTGAGCATGGCACGTGAGGCGTTGGAGCGGCTGTGGGAGGCGGGGCGTCGGTGGGCGCTGTCAGACGAACGGGCCCGCCTTCATCGTCGAAGGCGGACCCGTTGGCCTGGACTGGCAGGGCCGGATTAGCCGACGTTGACGCGGCTGCGGCCCGTGAGTGCGATGCCGTACTTGATCGGGACGACGAAGCTGATGCCACCCATCGACGAGTTCTGACCTTTGTAGATCAAGCCGATGACGCGTCCGCGGCCGTCGAACACCGGGCCACCGCTGGAGCCGGGGCCGAGCTGCGCGCCGGGGAGTTCGTAGACATCACCCATGACGCTGAGAAATTCGGCACCGGGCGGCAGGGAGGACTCGTCCACGGAGCCCCGGATGACGCGGCCGACGATGGTCTGCGAGACGGACGGATCGGGCACGGTGAAGGCTTCGACCGGGGCACGCTGCGTCAGCGGCGCGTCTTGCGAGGTCGTCGTGACAGCTTGCCGAGGGGAGAGGCCAGGGTAGCCCATGACCACCACCTGCTCACCGCGCTGGATGTCGTCGTAGTTGTCGAAGAGCTCCATCGGAGGCAGCGGCTCGCTGAGGCGGATGCTGATCATCGCGACGTCGTGCTCGGGGTTGACGGCCTCGACGTTGGCGTTCCGGCGCTGCTTCGAGTTGGCCAGCGTAACGTTCAGGTAGACGTTCTTGCCTTGGAGGATCTTGCCTTCCATCAGCGGGTGCTTCGGCACGGCCTGGGCAGGGATCCAGTTGTACGGAGTGCGCTGGACAACACCGGCGACCGTTTCCTGGTACGAGCCATCTTCGAGCTGAACCGTTTGGATCAGCACGCCCGGCCGGAAGCCAGAGTAGGGCGATTGCCACGAGGCGGCCACGTGCTTGTTGGTCAGGATCGTGCCGTTTTCATCGACGATGAAGCCGGAGCCGCTACCACTAGACGAGATCGGGCTGTTGCGGCACATGCCGGAGGCAACCAGCGTGAGCGACGGAGCCATGCCCGAGCGGGTCTCGACGTAAGCCGGCACGCAGCCGTACTCTTCCGTGTTGACGAAGCGCTGGTAAACTTGCTCGCCCTGGGCTGTTTCGAGGACCCAGGAGAACTCGATGAAGACCGTGCGTTCGGCGTTCATGTTCGAGATTTCCGCGGCCGAGAGTGGTTGGCCGGCCTGAAATTTCTCGATGGCGCTCATGTTCTCCGCGTTCATCGCGGCGGCTTGTTCTTGAGCGGCTTGCTGTTGCTGCGCCAGTTGCTGCTGCGTTTGATCGGCGAGCTCTTTTTCGCCTTGCTGGTTCGTGTAGAACAGCAGGCCGGCTACCGTGAGGAGCAGAACGAGGAGTCCACCGCCGGCGAAGAGCATCGTTTTGTTCGACTCGGCTTTCTGTTGCGAGACGATGCGCTCGACGGTTGCTTTGCCAACGCCCGTTTTCTTCGGGGCGGCTGCGGCCCGGTCTGCGGCGGCAGCAGTACCGGTGACGGCTGCGCTGACGCGGGTGGCCTTGGCAGCCGGCGCGTCGGCGACGCGGGTGGCTTTCATGAGCCGGTCCGGGCGCGGGTCGAGGTCGAAGACGAACTCTGGGCCGCCGGGGCCGAGCTGGATCGTATCGCCAGGGGTGACCTGGGCGACGCCCATCACTTTGGTTTTGTTGACGAAGACACCGTTGCGGCTGCCTTTGTCGACGATCGTGTACTTGGTGGCGTCGTCGGCATCGCGAACGAGTTCGGCGTGCTCACGGCTCACGAGGTCGTCTTGGTCGGGGTCGTAGACGACGTCCGAGTTGGCCGTCCGGCCGAGGGTGACGGTCGAGTATTGCTCGACCGGGAATTCTTCGGTCTGGTTGGCTTTCGAGCCCGTTTGGTGACGAAGAATGATCCGTTGGGGGAGAGTGGAGTCAGACATGACGAATGAAGGTTGTTTTGGAGGGAACAGGGGGTGTTCTGCTCCATCACGTGCAGCATCGGCGAAAAAGGGATCACGGTATGCAAATCCGATATCGCAGCTTGCGTCCAGGCAGGGCCATCGTAGAGGAGGATCGTCCTGCTGGGAAGGTGTGGTTGGGCGTCCGAATGCCCGTGGTGTGGTTTATCTAACGGTACGTGTTACAGGCGTTCCGGGCAAGAGGGCCGTCTGGCATCGATCAGCCATTTGCCCTAACCGCGTGTACCCCCGACATTGGTGCCGCGCTACGTACTCGAAACGGTCACTCAGCAACCCCTGACGGCCACCCACCCCGCTAGGAATGAATCAGCACGAAGTAACGGTTCTGTTGAAAGAACTGGAAAACGGCAAGACGCAGGGTCTCGACCAATTGCTACCTGTGGTGTACGAGGAGCTACGCAAGCTCGCCAGCAGCTACATGCGGCGCGAGCGGGCGAACCATACGCTCAACACCACGGCGCTCGTTCACGAGGCCTACCTGAACCTCGTCGATCAGCGCCAGGCCAAATGGCAGAACCGCGCGCATTTCTTCGGGATCGCCGCCCAGGCGATGCGCCGGATTTTGCTCATGCATGCCCGGAGCCGCAATGCGGCGAAACGCGGGGGCGGGCAGCACAACGTCACGTTCGAGGAAGGACAACTCGCCGCTCAGGCCAAATCCGAAGAACTGATCGCCATCGATGACGCGCTGAGCCGGCTCGAAAAAATGGATGAGCGGATGGCGAAGGTCGTCGAGTTGCGCTATTTCGGCGGTCTCAACGTTGAAGAAACGGCAGCCGCGATGGGGATCTCTACCGCTACCGTCAAGCGCGAGTGGCGCACCGCGAAGGCCTGGCTGCGGCAGAATATGGCGTAGTCCGTGGATGTGTCGTTCGTGGGTCGTTGTTCGTGGCGTGTAGATGCGTAGTTCGTATCACGATATCGACGCACAACAGATCTAGAAACCACGAACTACGCCTCACGCACCCACAAACCACGTAGCCATGTCTTGGGCGGAAATCAAACGACTCTTCGAGGCCGCGTCTGACCTGCCGGCCGATCAGCGCCGATCGTTTCTCGATGCTGAATGCCCGGCAGACCTGCGGGCTGAAGTCGATGCTTTGCTTGCGGCCGATGACGAGGACGACGCGTTCATGGACGCGCCGGCGGTAGAGGCGGTGACGTTGGGCCGTGTGGTGGTGCCGCTGGCGCTGGAGACGGGGCAGCAGGTCGGGCCGTATAAATTGCTCAGTGAGTTGGGGCGTGGGGGCATGGGCGTCGTGTACCTGGCAGAGCGGGCCGACGGGACGTACCGGCAGCGCGTCGCGCTCAAGCTCGTCCGGGCCGATGGGGCGCAGATGACGGGCTCCCGGTTCCGGGCCGAGCGGCAGATTCTGGCTCGTCTCGCGCATCCGAACATCGCGCGCTTGCTCGATGGAGGCTTGTCAGGTCCGGTGCCGGGTGCGCCGGATGGGTTGCCGTACCTCGTCATGGAGTACGTCGCCGGCGAGCCGCTGACGCAGTATGCCGACCGCCGCCGGCTCGGCGTGCAGGATCGCTTGAACCTGTTCCAACAGGTCTGCGACGCGGTTGCTTTTGCACACCAGAACCTAGTGGTTCACCGAGACTTGAAGCCGGGCAACATCCTCGTCGAAGAAACCGACGAGGGGCCAGGGCGGGTGAAACTGCTCGATTTCGGCATCGCGAAGTTGCTCGACGAAACCGAAGAAGACGCCCCGTTCATCACGCGTACGGCCGGTGGGCTCATGACGCCGGCGTACGCAGCGCCGGAGCAGGTACGCGGCACGGGCGTGACGACGGCCACGGACATTTACGCCCTCGGTGTAATCCTGTACGAGTTGCTCACCGGCCGGCGTCCGTACGAAACGGCCGGCTTGAGCCCAGCCGAACTCGAACGCGTCATCTGCGACGCCGACCCGAGCCGGCCCTCGACGGTCGCCACCCGCCTGGTCGATGCCGATGCGACGCGCGAGGTCACGCCGGAGGATCTCGCCGAGATGCGCTCTACCGAGCCGAGCCAACTGTCGTCCACGCTTTCGGGAGATCTAGACGCGATCATCCTCAAGGCGCTCGCGAAAGAGCCGGTACGCCGGTATCCAGCTGCCGGAGACTTCGGCGATGATCTCCGCCGGCACATGCGTGGTGAGCCAGTCGAAGCCCGTGAGCCGACGTGGGGCTACCGCGCGAACCGGTTCGTGAAACGGCACAAACTGGGCGTAGTGTCCGCTGCGGCCGTGGCGTTGTTGCTCGTGACGGTGGCGGTGCTGGCCGTGCAGTCGGCCGTGACCTCGAACCGGCAGGCCGAAACGATTGCTCGTGAACGCGACCGAGCCCAGACGGAAGCCGACAAGGCGGCGCGTACCGTTGCCTTCCTTCAGGAAATGCTCGGTGCCGCTGATCCAGACGCCGGTGGGCGGGACGTGACGGTCCGGTCGGTTTTAGACAGTGCGATCGTGCGGTTGGATACAGCGTTGGTGGATCAGCCGGAGGTCCGTGCTGCGGTGCTCTACACCGTTGGAAAGACATCGTACGCGCTGGGTCTGTATGATCGTGCGCGTCCTTTGCTCGAAGAGAGTGTCGAATTGCTGGAGCAGGCTGAGGCCGGCCCTGGCAGCGACTTGCCGGCGTATCTCAACGATCTTGCTCTTCTGTACCGCGAATCGGGCGACGTCGAACGTAGCCTGGAACTCGACCTGCGGGCGCTCGCGCTCATGAGGCAAGCGCATGAGACTGATTCCGTGCGAGCCATTGGAACGGCGTTGAACAACATCGGCAACTCGTATTACTCGATGGGCCGCATTGCGGAGGCGGATTCGTTCATGCGGCAGGCGCTTGCGGTGGATCTGTACGTGCTGGGCGAGAACCATCCGTACGTCGCTATCGACTACAACAATCTCGGCACGCTGGCCGGCACGGAGGGACGGTTCGAGGAGTCGCTTGCCTACTACCGGAGTGCGCTCGAGATCTACGAGGCCCAGGAGGATCCATCGAATCCATCGCTCTACAACACCCTGTTCAATGTTGCGGTCACCGAGCAGGACCTCGGGCAGTTCGCTGAAGCTGAGGCAACGTATCAACGCGTCATTTCCAGCCGGCAGCGCTATCTCGGCGAGGAACACCCTGCCACGCTGAATGCCGAAGCAAACTACGCCTTGCTGCTCTTCGAGAACGGGCAAGTCGGCGCTTCTCGCGAGCGGCTGACGAATCTGATCCCGCGCATGGTTGCTGCCGTTGGCGATGAGCACCCACGGTACGCGAACATGCTCGTCACGCTCTCGCGTCTGGAAGCCGAGGCCGGCGCGCTTGATGAGGCCCGCCGGCACGCACAACGTGCTCAGGAGATCTGGGAAGGCTACTGGGCGGAGCATTACAACCACGGCATCGCGTGGTCAGTGCTGGGCGCCGCGAAGCTAGCCTCAGGCGAGCAGGAGCC